>DATFCF010000300.1:0-5110 GCA_035253445.1 Mycobacterium sp. | reverse complement strand
CTTGTCGACGATCAGGAAGTCCTTGACACCGGCTTCGCTCAGCCGCACGGCGGACAGCAGCCCGGAGAACCCCGCCCCGACGATGGCGACTTCCACGTCCGACTGGACCGGTTGACGCGGCTCGACGGTCTTGACGAAGGGGTCTGCCTCGAGCGCCGAGCCGATCTCGACCGGACGATACTGCGCAGTCCCCTCCGGGCGTAATCGCTTCGACCGCTCTTCTGCGTACTTCTGTGCCACGGCGTCGGGATCGAGGACGGTTCCGGCCCTCGGTTTCGGGGAATGCGTCTCGGGCATGCAAGGTCTCCTTGTCCAACGGTTCACCGGAGATGAATCCAGGATCCATACGACGACTGACGGTAGCAGATCTCCCATGCAATGTATCCTGGATTCAGGAATCCGATCTCTCGACCCAGACATCCAGAGCTTGTCTGTCGGTTCGTCTGGACTATGTCTTGCGGAGAGCAACCAGGCCGGCCGATGCCAGTTGTGGCACCGCGACGCCGACTGTGTCGAAACCGCTTCCGATCGTCATGCCTTGGGTGTGCCGTGCGTGGATGCCCTCGGCAATCACGCTGGCCTTGAAATACCCCAACCCGACGTAGAACGAGATGTCGTCAACTACTCGCGCCGATGTCGCGGCATACCTCGCGACGATCGCGTCGGCTGTCGGGAGGCGCGGGCTGGTGCACGCTGCCGCACCGCCGAGCACCGGATCGAAAGCGGGATCGGAGTAGGCAATATGCAAGCCCAGGTCGGCCAGGGGGTCACCGAGCGTGGCCATCTCCCAATCGACCACAGCTCGCACCGTGCCGGCATTCGCCGAATCCAGAATTGCGTTGTCGATGCGAAAGTCACCGTGCACGATCGATGCGCCGCTTTCTGCCGGGCACGCCTCGCAGAGCCGCCGATAAAGCCGATCGATGTCGTCGAGTTCCCTGGTGGCAACACGCGTCCACTGATCACGCCAGCGTCGGAGCTGACGGGACAGATAGCCTCGAGGACGACCGAATCCTGCAAGACCGACCTCGGCGGCGTCAACCTCGTGCAGCTGGGCGAGTACGTCAATGAGACCGTTGGCGCACCTGGTGATTTCGGCATCTGACAATGCGTGCAGCTCGGCGCGACTGCGGATGACCCGGCCGTCCACGTGCTCGACGACGGAGAACGGAACGCCGAGCACGTCGGGACTTTCGTGCAAGACGATCGGTCGGGCGACAGGCACTTTCGTGCCCTGTAGCGCGGCGGCGACACGGTATTCCCGTGCCATGTCATGCGCCGAGGGTGTCAGCACACCAAGCGGCGGCCGGCGCAGCACCCAGATGGACTGCCCATCAGTGATCCGGTAGGTGAGGTTGGACCGGCCGCCGTGCAGCAGTTCGGCCTGGATGCGGCCGGCTCCTGGGACCGCACGGTCGAAGAACCGCTGCAGCGCGACGAGGTCGAGCCCGGCGGCCTCCGTCACTGCGTCCCTGCTTGGTGGCGCTTCAGGGCCCGGCGAGCGATCGACCAGCGATGCACCTCAGATGGTCCGTCGTAGATTCGAAAGGGCCGGACCTCACGCAGGAAGCGGCCGAGAAGCACGTCTCCGGAAACTCCGAGCGAGCCACAGATCTGCAGCGATCGGTCGACAACGCGCCAGACCGCTTCCGCGCAAAACGTTTTCGCAATGGACGTGGACTGCGATGCGTGCTGTCGGTTGTCCAGCTCCCAGCAGGCCTGCAGGATGAGACCGCGAGACGCGGCGATGTCGATCTCGTTGTCGGAGAGCATCTGCTGCACCATGCCCAGATCTCCGAGCCTCGAGCCGAAGAGCTCTCTTTCAGCGGCTCTTCCGAGCGCGATGTCCTGAGCGCGTCGGGCGATGCCCAGCCAGCGCATACAGTGCGTCATCCGCGCCGGACCGAGCCGGACCTGTGCGTAATGAAAGCCTTGGTCGACCTCGCCAAGCACGGCTTCGTCCGGCACGAGGCAGTCCTCGAACAGCACTTCGAGGTGCCCGCCGTACAGGCTCTCATCCAGGGTGTCGATGTGCCTGACCAGTTTCATGCCGGGATTGTCGCCGTCGACGAGGAACATCGTCGCGCCGCCGGGGTCGCCTGGCTCGCCCGATGTGCGGGCCATGCAGATGGCGAAACCTGCTCCGTCGGCACCGGTTATGAACCACTTTCGCCCATCGAGGCGCCAACCTCCGTCGGTGCGGGTGGCCAGAGTGCGAAGTGCCGAGGGATCAGATCCGGCACCCGGCGCCGGCTCCGTCATCGCGAAGCACGACCGGATCTCGCCTGACGCCAAAGGCGCCAGATAGCGCTGCTTCTGCTCATGCGTCGCGACGATCTCGAGCAGATGCATATTGCCCTCGTCAGGGGCGGCGATGTTGAGAGCCAGTGGTCCGAGCAACGAATAGCCCGCCGCTTCGAATACCGCAGCACGCGACCTCATGTCGAGGCCGCGGCCGCCGAATTCAGGGCTGACGTGCGGCGCGAAAACCGCGGCGTCCTTCGCGGCTTGTTGGAGTTCGCGTCGCGCCGACTCGCTCGGGGCCACGCCGCGGGTGCGTTGCTCGACCGGAATGACGGCTTCCCTCACAAAGTCTGCCGTCCGGCGTGCGAGGTCGGCGACGTGCGGTTCCTGCTCCAAATCGATCGTCATGAAGCTCCAATCTGGCTAATGCCTATTAGCCTGATGAAACTCCATGTGGCTCTGCGATGTCAATTGCACTTGGCGGCCGCATAGCGTTAGTCCAGCTAGCATGGCCTAGCTGCTGAAGAGGGAGGGATAAATGAGCGAGGTCGCCACCGCGCGCATGGGCGAGATCCGTCGCGCCGCGTTAGAGCTGTTCACCCAGCACGGTTACGAGGCCACGACCATGACCGACATCGGCTCCTCGGTCGGCATCCGAGGTCCGAGCCTCTACAAGCACGTCACGTCCAAACAGGAACTCCTCGTTCAGATCATGGCCGCGACGATGGATGCCCTGCTGGCCGAGCATGCCCGGGCCATTGCCGGTACGACGGATACGACCGAGCGGCTACGCCGGGCGGTCGAGGCGCACGTCCGATACCACGCGCGAAACCGGCTCGAGGCGTTCGTCGGCAACCGCGAGATCCGAAGCCTGATGGAACCGCATCGTTCTACGGTGTTGGCCCAGCGGGCGGAGTACGAGCTCAAGTTCCGCACTCTGATCAACGACGGGGTGGCCGCCGGCCGATTCGATGTGACCTCACCCCGCTTGGCGTCCTATGCGATTCTCGACCTGGGGATGGGCGTAGCGACATGGTTCCGCGAGGATGGTGAGCTCAGTGAGAATGAGATCGCCTGGCAATATGTCGAATTCGCTCTTCGGTTGGTCGGCGCGGCCTGATGAGCGATCAATGGCATTCACTGTCGGGCGTGTGCACCGGGCAGCGGGCGGCGACCTGCACCGGGGGCACCCGGCTATCATTCAGTAGCAAGACCAGACCATAATCGGTCAATATTCACTGTTATGACTAGATTTTCCGACTAACCAGCATTAGTCGACGATGGAGGAGGCGCGGATGCCCAACATCCTGGACCGGTTCACACTGGACGGGCAGGTAGCGATCGTCACGGGTGCCTCGTCCGGACTGGGCATTGCGTTCGCTCGTGGTTTGGCTGAGGCTGGTGCCGATGTGGTGCTGGGTGCGCGACGCGCCGACAAGCTACGTGAAACGGCGAGTCTGGTGGAGCACGCAGGCGGTAAAGCGCTCGCCGTCGCAACCGATGTCGCAAAGCAACCCGACTGTCAACACCTGGTCGACACCGCGATGGCGGAGTTCGGCCGGGTCGATGTCCTCGTCAACAACGCCGGGATCGGTACCGCCGTACCAGCGCTTCGCGAAACGGTCGAGGAGTTTGAGCAAGTCATCGCGGTGAATCTCGGCGGCTGTTACTGGATGGCACAGGCGTGCGCCAAGGTCATGCAACCCGGCAGCAGCATCATCAATGTGTCCAGCGTGCTCGGCCTGACCACAGCGGGACTTCCCCAGGCCGCATACTCGGCAAGCAAGGCGGGCCTGGTGGGTCTCACCCGAGATCTCGCACAGCAGTGGAGCGGTAGGCGCGGCATCCGCGTCAACGCCCTCGCTCCCGGGTTCTTCAAATCGGAGATGACGGACCAGTACAAGCCGGGCTACTTAGACAAGCAACTCGAGCGGATACCGCTCGGCAGGGCCGGAGACCCCGATGAAATCACCTCCGCGGTGGTGTATCTGGCCAGTGCGGCCAGCAGTTACATAACCGGACAGACTCTCGCCGTCGACGGCGGCTTCACCATCACCTGAACGCCTGCGGTGTGCTACCCCACAGCCTGCCAACTCATGAACCGCGCTGCGATGTTGCCCACGCTCGGAGCAGCAGAATTCGATCATCGATGTGGACATTTCGCGCGAGGCCGGCATGAACGATTTCGTGGACCCGCCGGCGCAGCTGATCACTTTGGATTCCGAACCTAGGAAGAACCTCGTCGTCCGGGGGTCCTCCGTACGGCGCCCAGTTGAGCACGAATTTCAGTAACTCACGGTCGAACAGGTCGATCGACTCAACTCTCTTGGTCGTGACTCGACGTGGACCTATCCCCAGACGTCGAATGGCCGTGTGCCGCATGGGTTGGCGCTCGTCCGGTGATTGCTGCGATCTGCCGGTCGTCACGGCAACCGTTGCGCGACCCCGTGATCGATCTGCAATTCACCCATCGCCGACCAGCCGTCAGCATCGATCTCGGTGTGGATGATCTGCGGCGTGCGGCTCAACGCCGGCCGCATTGCCGCCAGCCCGTCTCGGAAGTGCTGGGAGTTGACATGCTCGGCGCCGGCCTGCTGGTCTCGAAACGCTTCCACCAAAACGTATTCCGACGGGTTTTCAATACTGCGTGACCACTCGAACCAAAGGTTTCCCGGTTCAGTCCGAGTCGCGGCGGTGAACTCTCTCGTGAGGGAAATCCACTCTTCGCGATAGCGGCGGGCGACGTCGAACTTCACCACGATGAAAATCATCAGCAGAGAGCCTCTCAGTAGATGTTCGATGGGCGGACCATGCCCTCCGCCAGGTCACCGAAACCAGGGGCGATGATGGCGCCGGGGTGGCCGGT
>DATFCF010000299.1:0-19491 GCA_035253445.1 Mycobacterium sp. | reverse complement strand
AAAGCCCAGACCTCATTTTGCAGTCCTATCTATCCCGACCGTTACCAGCAGCTTTCCAAGATCACCTCTGGCGATCGGAACTCTAATCGAATGTCCTAACAACCGCACCGTGATTGCCAACCCGCGCTATCACACGAGCGGGCCTGCACCGGGACCGGCGTGCGTACGGGTGATCGTGGGCTCGTTGTACCCGGCATTGTCTACGGCCCGTCGGACTGCGCCCGTGATCGCCTCGACCTTTTCGGCGGCGGCCAGCGCGATTACGCAGCCACCGAAGCCGCCGCCGGTCATCCTGGCCCCCAGCGCACCCGCGGACACCGCGGTGTCGGCAATCAGATCGATGTGGCCGGTGGTGATCTCGAAGTCGTCGCGCATCGATGCCTGCGAGGCGCACAGAATCTCGCCCATGGCGGTGAAGTCGGAATCTTCCAGCGCGGCAACCACTTCGAGCACCCGCTGGTTATCAGTGAGGATGTGACGGGCGCGTCGTGCATCGACCGGATCGGTGACCCCCTCGAGGACCGCGATTCCCCGGTCCTGCACCTCGCGCAACGAGCTCACCCCGAGTTCGGCGGCGGCCCGCTCACATGATTCCCGCCGTGACGCGTACTCGCCGCCCGCGTGCTGGTGCGGCGCACGCGAATTGATGAGCAGCAGCGCGACACCGGAGGCGTCCGGATCGAATGCGACAGGCCGCACCGAGGCCGCAAGAAAGTCGATCAGCAATGCCCGTCGCGGCTCTCCACACACGGCGGCCAGTTGATCCATCAGCCCCGTCGGAGCCCCGACATAGTCGTTCTCGGCCCGTTGCGCGATGCGGGCCTGCTCGATGCGGTCGACCCGAAGGCCTGTCGCGGCCGTGAGCGCGCCGAGAACCGCGCATTCCAGGGCCGCCGACGACGCGACCCCCGAGCCCATCTCGACGTCGCTGGCGATCGCCATCTCTCCGCCGGGTATCGGATGACCGGTATCGCGCAGCGCCCAGATCACGCCCGCCACATAGGCGGCCCAGCCGGTCACTTCTCCGGGCGCCGTGTCCAGTGCAATCCGGACCTCGCCGTCCTCCCTGTCGCTTCGCACGGTGAGCGCCGTGGCGTCCACGGGTCGGTAGGTCACGACGGTGCGCTCAGGCAGCGCGATCGGCAGCGCGTAGCCCAGGTTGTAATCGGTGTGCTCGCCGATCAGATTGATCCGGCCGGGCGCCGCATAGCGAATCACGCGCGCCACCTAGAGCCCCCGCAGATGTTGGGCGACGCTTTCGGGCGTCACATCGCTGATGAACGCGTCCATCGCCGACTCAGAGCCGGCGAGGAATTTCAGCTTCGTCGCACTGCGCCGCACCGACATCAACTCGACGTGGAAGTAGCCCTCACGCTGCTCGTCGGTGTCGGCGTACTGATGAAGCGCCGAGATGTACGGCAACGGAGTCGGGTACATGCGGTCGAACCGGCCGAGCACATCGAGGTAGATCTGCGCGAAACCGTCCAGCTCGGCTTCGGTGAGCTCGATCAGGTTGTGCACAAACCGATTTGGATAGATGTGCACCTCCACCGGCCAGCGCGCGGCGAACGGCACGAACGCGGTGAACAGCGCCGTGCGGGTGACGATGCGACTGGTGTCTGCGACCTCGCGCGCGAGGACGTCGGCGAACAGGTTGCGGCCGGTGCGCTGGGCGTGTGCCGCCGCTTCCCGCAGCATGACCGCCGCGCGCGGGGGCAGGTACGGATAGCCGTAGATCTGACCGTGCGGATGGGTCAGTGTCACGCCGATTTCCTCACCGCGGTTCTCGAAGCAGAACACGTGCTCGATGCCAGGGCGTGCCATCAGGTCCGCGGTCCGGTGCCGCCACGCCTCGGCGACGAGACGGGCATGCGGTACGTCGAGCCCGGAGAACGAGCCGGTGTGGTGGCTGGAGAAACAGATGACCTCGCAGCGGCCGTGGCCCGGTGCCGCGACGAACTGGTCCCCGTCGGGGGCCGACAGCTCGAACCGTGCGGCGCCGGCACCGGACAGGCTGGGAAAACGGTTCTCGAACACGACGACGTCGTAGCCGGGTGCCGGTATCTCACTGGTCAGCCCGGTCGGGCCGGGGCAGAGCGGGCATTGATCGGGCGGCGGCTTGTACGTGCGGTCCTGCCGCAACGCAGCGATGATCACCCATTGACCGGTCGTCCGGTCAAACCTCAACTGGGACTGCTGATTTCCACGGTCTCCCAGCGGTCGGCGGTCGGCAACAGGTGCCGCGGTGTGGCCCGGCAGTGCGTAGAACAGCAGGTCGCGGCCGTCGGCCAACGTCCAACGTGTCGGCACCGTCATGACGTCGTTCATGGTCGCGCCACCACATCCGCGATCTCCAGGTTGTCGACCTGGGCCGCGATCACGGCGCGATCCTCGACGCCCAGCGCATCGTCGACGATCAGGATGTCGACATCGGTTAGTCGGGCGAACACGTTGGTGCCCACTTCCCGGTACTTGGTGTGATCGGCGAGCACGACCAGCTGCGCCCCGATGCTGATCAACGTCCGGTTCGTCTGCGCCTCAGCGATGTTCGGCGTCGTCAAGCCGGCCTCCGGATCCAATCCGTGCACGCCGAGGTAGCTTGCGTCCACCCGGAACGATGCGATCGCCGCATCGGCGATGGGTCCGACGAGGGCATCCGACGGTGTGCGAACACCACCGCTGAGGTACACCAGCGGCGCATCGGCCGCATCGGCGGCGGGATCGGTCAACACCTGAAAAACACTGACGGAGTTCGTCACCACCGTGATCGACGACCGATGGCGCAGCCGGCGGGCGAGCTCGGTGGTGGTGGTGCCCGCGCCGATCGCGATCGTCATGCCGTCCACGACGCTCGCCGCGGCCATCGCGGCGATCGCGGCCTTGGCTGCTCGCTGCTGACCGGCCTTGTCCGAGGACCACGGTTCTTCGCCGCGGTTGAGCCGGCTCACCGCGCCGCCGTGCACCTTGCGCAGCAGATGCTGCGCGTCAAGTGCATCGAGGTCGCGACGCACGGTCATCTCCGATACGTCGAGTTCCGCAGCAAGGTCGGCGACACGCACGGCGCCCTCGGACTGCAGGGCCCGCATAATCGCGTGCCGTCGTTCCGCGGCCAGCATCGCCGGTGACACCTCCCCATCTCAAATCGGGAAACGAACATTATCCAACAAATCTCGCCGAATCCTGCCATAAACGCAGGCGAGGCTGTTACTTTCTGCTTGATTCCGTTAGAACGTGTGCTAGTGCCCATGGTGGCTCCGACTAAGGAGTGATGACGACGACCGCCACGCTCGCAGCTGAAAACGTGCTGAGACTGGATGTCGGCTGGCTCGACTACCTGCTTGTCGCGATCTATTTCGTGTTCGTGATCGGCATCGGGTTGATCGCCCGAAGTCAGATCTCGACCAGTCTGGACTTCTTCCTGTCCGGCCGGCGCCTACCCGCATGGGTCACCGGCCTGGCATTCATTTCGGCGAATCTGGGCGCCATCGAGATCATGGGCATGGCCGCCAACGGCGCCCAGGTCGGCCTCTCGACCATGCACTACTACTGGATCGGCGCCGTGCCGGCGATGTTGTTCCTCGGCGTGGTGATGATGCCGTTCTACTACGGCTCCAAGGTGCGCAGCGTTCCCGAGTTCATGCGCCGCCGCTTCGGCCCCGGCGCGCACCTGGTCAACGCCATCAGCTTCGCGCTCGCGCAGGTGCTCATCGCCGGTGTCAACCTGTTCCTGCTGGCGACGGTGATCAACGCGCTCGTCGGTTGGCCGCGCTGGCTGTCACTGATCGTGGCGGCCGCAGTGGTGCTCAGCTACATCACGCTCGGCGGGCTGTCGGCCGCGATCTACAACGAGGTGCTGCAGTTCTTCGTCATCCTTGCGGCGCTGGTTCCGCTGACCGTATTCGGCCTGATCCGCGTCGGTGGCTGGAACGGCTTGAAGGACAAGGTGATTGACACCAAGTCCGACGGAACGGTGACAGCGTCGGTGAACGAGCAATTGACGACGTGGCCTGGTCAGGCACTCAGCGGTTTCGACAGTCCGGTGTGGTCGGTGATCGGCATCGTGTTCGGCCTCGGATTCGTGCTGTCGTTCGGGTACTGGACGACGAACTTCGTCGAGGTACAGCGCGCCATGGCGTCGAACTCGATGTCGTCGGCGCGTCGGTCGCCGATCATCGCGGCATTCCCAAAGATGTTCATTCCGTTCGTGATCATCGTTCCCGGCATGATCGCCGCCGCGGCGATCGGTGACATGATCCGACTGAAAACCACTGGCGAAGGCGACATCACGTACAACGACGCGATGTTGCTGATGATCCGCGACATCCTGCCCAACGGTCTGCTCGGGGTGGCGATCGCCGGTTTGATGGCGTCGTTCATGGCGGGTATGGCGGCCAACGTCTCGGCGTTCAACACGGTGTTCAGCTACGACCTTTGGCAGGACTACGTGGTCAAGGACCGGCCCGACAAGTACTACATCCTGGTCGGCCGGATCGCGACGGTCGGTGCGACGGTGCTCGCGATCTTCACCGCATTGATCGCGGCAGGTTACTCGAACTTGATGGACTACCTGCAGACGCTGTTCGGCTTCTTCAACGCACCGTTGTTCGCAACCTTCATCCTCGGCATGTTCTGGAAGCGGATGACCGCAACGGCCGGCTGGATGGGACTGGTCGCCGGAACCCTTTCTGCGGTCTTCGTTTTCATTCTCGGCGAGGCCGGTGTGCTCAACCTGCCGGGCCAGGGTGTGCCATTCGTGGCGGCATCGGCTGCGTTCGTGGTCGACATCGTCGTCAGCGTCGCCGTCAGCATGGTGACGGCACCCAAGCCGGCGGCGGAGTTGGTGGGGCTGGTGTATTCGGAGACACCCAGGGAAACCTTCCACGACCCCGAAAGCCAAGGAAAAGCCTGGTTCTACAGGCCGGTTCCGCTGGCTGCGGTGGCCCTTGCGCTGACCATCATCCTCAACATCGTCTTCCACTGAGTTCGGTAAGGATCTGTCATGAGTGAAGCCTCCCCCAACCGGCTGACCCGGCTGTTCGACATCCGCAACGTGATCGGTGCGCTGTTGGCCATCTACGGTGGCATCCTGACGATCGCCGGCTTCGCCCCCGGCCTGCTGCGCGAACGGGACAAAGGCGCAAGCAGCGTCGTCGCCAATCCCGTCGACCTCTACTTCGGTACCGACGCGAACTGGTGGGTCGGGCTGGCACTCATCGGCGTCGCGGCCGTGTTCATCGCGTGGGCGGCACTGCGTCCCGTACAGGTGGCGGAAACGCCTACTGCCTCTGACTCGCCATAGCGGCTTCGAGTTCTTCTTCGTAGGCGCCCTCGTCACGACCGAGGGCGATGGTGGCGGCCGCCATCGCAACGACCGCGACAGTCAGCGCCACCGCCTTGACGCCGTTGACGGTGAGGTGTTCGCCGAGCACCACCGCTCCGAGCAGCACGGCGACGACCGGCTCCAGCACCAGCATCGTCGGAACCGACGTCTGCAGTGAGCCTGCATGGAAGGCGGACTGCTGTAGTAGCACCGCGATAACGCCAAGCACGACAAGCAAATAGAGGACCGGCGTGGTGAGTACAGTGCGCACGCCCTCGTGAGTGAGCAGGTGCATCACCAGCTTCGTCAGCACCGCGACGACGCCGAACAGCACTCCGACTGCGACCGCGAGCAACACTGCCCGGCGCCACCCCATCGTGCGGACCGCGACCACCACGCACGCCAGCACCGCCGCGGTACAGATCAGCGCGACCACAGCCGAGGCCGGTAGCGACGCCTCGTAGTCGCCGGGACGGGTCTTCGCCAACACAACGAACACGGTCAGCGCGACGGTCAGCAACAACGCCCACAGCCATTCGGCGCGGGTCACCCGGCGGTGCGCGAGCCGCGCGCTCATCGGAAGCGCGAACAGCAAGGCGGACACCAGTATCGGCTGCACCAAAAGCAGAGAGCCGTTCGCCAGCGCCAGCGCTTGGAACACAAACCCTGCGATGGCGGAGGCGGTGCCGGCCCACCACAACGGTCGGCGAATCAGGGTGAGGAACATCACCGCGCTGACGCCGTGCTCGGCGGGGACGTCGAGCGTGGCCCGCTGCCGGACCACGATTCCGATCGCGAGGAACACCGCCGCGAGCAGGGCTAGAAGCACCACCAGACCATGGCCTAACAAAGTGTCGTCAACCCCTTCCAGACCATGGCCATCACACCGACAAGAACAGCACACTCAACGTCGGCGTGCCCAGTCGGTGGTTTTGACGTGCGACGAGTGGGCATCCCCGGGTCATGAATGCACGACGGTTGATTCTGCTGGTTGGGGCGATCGCATTGATCGCCGGGGTCATCGCTGCGCTGGTGCCGGTGTCGGTACCAGGTCCCGAAGGCGGCAGCATCGGATGCGGTAACGGCATTGCTGCGGACACCTCGGCGGCCCGTGAGGCCGACAGCCGCAACCCGGTGAACCTGCCGATACTCAACGAGGTCGTGCCCCACACCGATTACGTGACGCAATGCCAGTCCGCGCTGTCCTCGCGGCGGGCGTGGGCGATTCCGGTGGCCGTCGTCGGCCTTGTGGTCATCGCCGGCTCGTTCTTCGTCGGACGCCGAACGTCCGGCGTGCGCGCGGGCTAGCCGCTAGCTGGCCTCGCGGCCCTCGACCAGGTGCAGTCGCGGCCGCTCTTGTTCGGGCGCGATCCTGTTGTTGACCGTCGCGACGACGGAATCGACCCGGTGAACCGCCCGGTCACAGAGTCCGCGGACCTTGTCGCCCGCCGCGTCCACGTCGTCGGCCGCACTCAGCAGGTACGCCCTGACATTGACGCGCAGGCGCTCGCCGGCTCGCCGCACCCGGCGGCGCAGCCGATCGTCGATCTCGACGGTGACGTAGGGCAACACCTGACGTTTCATCTCCGTGCCTCCGCTTCGTGGATGCCTTGGGGCTCACATTAGCGGGGCGCGATATCGGTCTCTACTGACCGGACTTGTCTTCTTTCGCCTCCTTTAGTGCCGCCCGGCCTTCTGGGCTGGCCGCCGAGTTGCCCGACTTGGCGGCCGAGGCAACCGTGGCGTTGCAGTTCAAATTCACCAGAACGGTGTCGTTGACGGGCGCGAAGTCCTCCCCTTTGAGCCACGGCGCCGACTGGGAACTCGTCACAATGCATTTGCCGTCCGGCAGTTCGTCACCGGCCCGCGTCGAGATGACGGCCTTTTTGCCGGCGTCACTGATCGCGGACGACGCGTCGGCGAACGTCTGACCGGTGTAGTCGTCGGCGGCGGCCACACCGGTTCCAAAAATTGCCATCGACACAGCGGTCGCACCGAGGGTGCCGGCGGCGTAGACGCTCAACTTGTTCATGAACATCGGACGTTAAGGGCGTGAGCTGCGAGGACGCTGGGAACAAGCCGGGCGATTCCTGGACGATCCGGCGAGTTGGACTGAATCGTCTGAATCTTGCGAGATCAATTGCCAGGTGAATGGCGATATTCGCATTGACGGACCCATTTTTTGGACGATATAGTTCACTTACTCCACAGATAGGACGAAACATGAGGTCAGGCCGAATGGCTCGCCGGCTCGCTGCGACCGCCGGTATGGCGGCGATTCTGTCCATGGGCGTACTAGCCGCCTGCGGTCAGAAGGAAGAAGCGCCGGAGACCACCACTGAAACCACCACCACAACCACGACAACCACCACGACCGCGCCGCCGGTTGAGCCGACCGAGAAGGCTCCGCGCATCGATCCCGGCCAGCCGAACCCGTTCTCCCCGACGGTGCATGCACCGCCGGCGCCGACGGCCATCCCCGGCGACAACTAGTCCCCCGGGTCCATACGTCTGCGCCCAGTCACCCCACCGACTGGGCGGAAACGGCATACGACGCGACATGACCGATGGCCATGTTCAGCGCTGCCTGCATGAGCCGCGGGTCGCGGCCGGTCTGCGATAGCAGATAACCGCCTTCGACTGCAGCGAGTAATCCCGTTGCGAGCGCTTTGATGTCGACATCTGGGCGCAGCACGCCGCCGTCACGCATCCGCTCGAGCGCCGCGGCAAGTAGGCCTCGCCATTGGGTGAAATGCTCAGCAAGGGATGCGCGCGCTCGGTCGTCGGTGTCGGACAATTCGGCTGCGAGAGAACCGAGTTCGCACCCCCACAAGCCGCGCCGCAACGCACACCGCTGCACCATCGCGTCGCGCCACTGGTACAGCCCACGAAATGTTTCCACCTTCTCCAGCCGAAGCCGCTGCCACGACAAGATCTCGTCGGCACGCAACGTGATGACCTCGTACACCAACTCGGATTTGTCTTCGAAGTGTTGGTAGAACTGGGATTTGCTCGCCGCGCTGGCGGCCAAGACGTCGTCGATGGTCGTCGCCGCCACGCCTTGCACGTGCATCAGTTCGGCGGCAGCGAGCACGATCCGGTTGCGGGTGGCTGCGCCTCGGGAGGTCAGTTTGGGCCGCGGTGCGGGGCTGTCGGGCGGCACACAGTCACTGTAACTGGAATGTTTCGTCCGAAGCGAGCTTCGGCAAGGGCCGCCATCCCGCGATGAGTTCGTGTGGTTCAGCGGGTCTATATCCACAACGGACCGAAGGAGGTACGGACATGGATATGCCGCCGATCGTCTCCTCACAGGAGTGGGAGGCCGCTCGCGACGAATTACTGGTCAACGAGAAGGAACTCACCCGCGCCAAGGACGCGCTGGCCGCGCAGCGACGCAGAATGCCGATGATGGCGGTCGCCAACGACTACGTGTTCGGCGGCCCGGCTGGATCGGCGAGCCTGCTCGATCTGTTCGACGGCCGGCGCCAGCTGATCGTCTACCGGTTCTTCTTCCAGCCGGACGTCGAGGGTTGGCCCGACCGTGGTTGCTCTGGCTGTTCGCTGCTCGCCGATCAGGTCGCGCACTTGGCTCACCTGAACGCTCGCGACACCACGCTGGCGTTCGTCTCCAGGGCGCCGCAGGAGCGCATCGCGCGGCTGAAGACGGACATGGGCTGGGACATCCCCTGGTACACGCTGACCGACAGCTTCGACGCGGACTTCGGCGTCGACGAATGGCACGGCACCAACGTGTTCCTGCGGGACGGCGACCAGATCTTCCGCACCTACTTCATCAACAACCGGGGCGACGAGGCGATGGGCGGCACGTGGGCCTACCTCGACATCACCGCGCTGGGCCGGCAGGAAGACTGGGAGGACTCACCCGAGGGCTACCCGCAGACCCCGCCGTATCAGTGGTGGCACCGCCATGACGAATACCCTCCCCACTCGAGAACGGGCGGATGACCAGCACATAGGCCACCACCACCGCCAGCGGTGCCAGCAGCGGTGCCCACGGCAACTCGATCGGCAGCGACGCGGCGGCCAGCCCGGCGGTCGTAAACCCCACGGCGCCAACCACTGTCGGCGCGGTGACCGCGGTGGTGTGCCGCAATACCAGATACCCGGCAGCGCAGAGCCCTGACAGCGCCGCGAGCATGGACGGTGCATCGCCGAGCACGATGACCGCGACGGTGATCAGGACGGCAAGTGATGCCGCCGGCCGAAAAACCATGCCCGCCAACACCGCAGCGGCGGCAACGGATGCGGCCACCAACGCGGCTCCGTCGGCGGCCACGACCGACGCCGCGATCATCACGAGCCCGAACGCAGCGGACAGGGCGTGGGCTTGCGCAACCGCTGTCATCTCCGTCGCCGCCTGGGAACCCGTCGCCGATGATCGGGCACCAGGTGCATCGCCTGATCAAGCGTGCTGTCGTCGTGCCACGACACCACGTCGACGCCGATGGTGCCCATATCTCGGTACATGAAAGATCGTTGCAGCGCCCACATTCTGGCGACCAGGTGATCCTGGTCGTCGGCGAACGGCGCACCCTCCAGGACGTCGACCGCGACCACGGTGTGCCCGCGCTTGCGCAGGTCGATCAACGCCAACGCGAACTCGGTGTCGAGCAGCGTGGAGAACGCGATGACGATTGCTCCTGGCGGTACCGCCGCCTGCGGGGCCAACGTACCGGGCAAGGATTCAAAACCGTCGCCGGCGGCGAGCACCGCGTCGAGAATCCGGTAGAACTGCCGTCGGCCGATGTCGGCGCCGAGCCAACGGGGCTGGCGGTCACCGAGCGCGACGATGCCCGCACGGTCACCGCCTCGCAGCGCACTCTGCACCACCTGTACCGCACCGCGCACCGTCCGGTCGGTGGCTTCGGTCGCCGGGCCAGGCGGCTGCGGATACCTGTCGATCAGCACGATCACGTCGGCGGCACGGTCGGTGAGTCGCTCCGTCACGTGCAGGCTGCCGCGGCGCGCGCTCACCGGCCAGTTCACAGTGCGCAGATGATCCCCCGGCACATAGCGACGGACGTCGGCGTACTCGACGCCGGGCCCTATGTGCCGGGTGAGGTGGGTGCCGAGGCGGTCGAGCAGTTCGGTTCGCGGAATCGACGTGGATTGAGGTGCAGCCGTGGGGAACACGAAGACATCGGCGGCGTCGACCGTTGCCGAACCGGACAGTAAACCGCCGCGTGCGTCGACACTCACCTGCGCATGAATCGGGTAGCGGCCCCAGCGGTCGGCGGTGACAACGACTGTCCGCCGCTGTTCAGATTCTTCCTCGACGTTCTCGATGCGCATTCCCTCGACCACGCTGACCGTGAAATCGGTTGTCGCCTCATCAGATTCATCGGCCGTCCAGACCTTCACCGTAGCCTGCTCCATTTCGAAGCACCGGTGAGATCCGGGCTTCGCCCGTACGTGAATGGTCGGGACCGGTCGCTGCCACCCGATCGAGCAGAGCACCCCGAGCAGCGGCGCCGCGAATGCCACCAGCTGCCAGCGTGCTCCGATCAGCGCCACCGCGAGTGCCGCGCCGGCGCACGTGGCGATCGACAAGGTCAACGCCGACGGACGCCATCGCAATTCGGCTTGGGTGCTGCGGGTTTCGATCACACTGGATCACCCTTTGGTCCGCGGAACCGGCAGGCGCCGCAGCAGGTCCTCCACGACGTCCGAGCCGTGCACGCGTCGCACCCACATCTCCGGACGCAGGCTGATGCGGTGCGCCATGGTCGGAACGGCAAGGGACTTGACATCTTCGGGTACCACATAGTCCCTGCCCATGAGCAGTGCCCGCGCACGGGCAAGCTGGACTAGGTCGAGTTCGGTTCGAGGGCTGGCGCCGACCGCGACCTGCGGATGCTGCCGGCTCGCTGTCGCCAGCGACACCACGTAGCGCAGGACATCTTCGTGCACGGTCACCAGTTCCACCGATTCCCGCATCGCGAGTAGATCGTGCGCGTCGACCACCTGGTTCACGGTGGGTTCGGCGGATCCCCGGTCGAGCCGGCGCCGCAGCATCGACGCTTCCTCCTGTTCGGACAGGTACTTCAGCTCGAGCCTGATCGCGAACCGGTCCAGCTGGGCTTCAGGCAGCGGATAGGTGCCCTCGTACTCGATCGGGTTGTCGGTGGCGAGCACGATGAACGGGGCTGGCAGCTTGTGGGTGATGCCGTCGATGCTCACCTGACCTTCGGCCATCGATTCCAGCAGCGCCGCTTGGGTTTTCGGGGGCGTCCGGTTGATCTCGTCGGCCAGCAGCAGGTTGGTGAAGATCGGTCCTGCCCGGAACTCGAAGCGGCCCGATTGCATGTCGTAGACCGTCGAGCCGAGCAGGTCGGCGGGCAGCAGGTCCGGCGTGAATTGCACGCGCTTGAATTCGAGGCCCAACGCCGCGGCGAAGGAACGTGCGATCAGCGTCTTACCGAGGCCGGGAAGGTCCTCGATGAGGACATGGCCGCCTGCCAGCACGGTCGTCAAGATCAGAGTGAGCGCGCCGCGTTTGCCCACCACCACCCGCTGGATTTCGTCCAGCACCGCCTCGCAGTGCTGCGTGGTCGTCGCGGCAGGCAGTGACATCGGCGTCATACCCGTTCCATCCGTTCCAGTATCTCGGCCAGTGCCTCGCGGCCTGGCCCGGGCTCCTCGCCACCGGTTCGTGAAACGTTCTGCGGGTCGACCCACCTCCACAGGTCGGAGCCGAAGAGCATCTGGCCGGTCGCCTGAAATGCCACCGGGTCTTTGACTTGTCGATGGCCGGTCGCCAATTCGAACTGTCGCGCCAGCATGGGACGCAGGTGCCGGTCCCAGTCCCGTCGCGTGGATTCCGCTCGGCTGATCAACGTCTCGGTTCGGGAGAGCCAGCGGCGCAAGGACTCTGCCGGGTAATTGGCGCTTATTTCGCCCGAGTCGTGTTCGGTCTCACGAACCAATAGCACCCGCAACGTGAACAGCACAGCCGCGACGGTGAGGCCCGACGCCACAAGGAAAAGCTCGGGATCGAGCACCACGAGCACGACCAGCTCGGCCATGATCACCGCGCAAAGCCCGGCAGCCACAAACCTTTTCATGCCATGCTCCTGAGCTCACTGAGAACCAGCCGCAGCACACCCACCGCCACGTCACGGTGCCCCTCATCCATCACATGCGGGCTGAACCGCGCCTCCTCGAACAGTTCGACGAGCCGGGTCGCGCTGTCTGCTCCCAGGGCGTGGTGCTCGACGGCTCGGGCCAGCACCTCCGTCGGTGTGTCGCAGTCCTGGGGAACCGCTCCCGGTACCCGTGTGAGTTCGCGTTCCATCGCCGCGTAGCACGCGATGATCGCCTCGCGCGGCTCACGGCTGAGATCGGCGATCTCGGCAAGGCCCAGTTCTGCTGCGCGAGCGAGGGATTCCGCTGCCGGCTCGTCCGTCGAGGTCTCGGCGACGTCGGCGTCGATCGGGTAGTGCTTCACGCCGTGCCGCTGTCGCCGGGACGCGATCGCTGTGCCGACGACGATGAGGACCATGAGGACCAACATCGGCGGGACGAGGTACCCGATCACGTTGGTACCCGGATCCGGCGGAGTGGACGGTGGCGGCTGGGTCGAAGTGGCGGCGGGCGGTGAGGTCGCCTGCGACGCATCGGGCGCAGGCACCGAGGCGGGCAGATCGGAAGGACCCTCTACGTCGAGTCGCATCAGCAGCAGGACCAACACCAGCCAGCCGATGATCAGGGCGAGCACGAGCAGCGTGAACCGCCACGTCGGGCGGCCGGTGAGGCCGCCCGACCTGGCTGGCAGCTCGGCCCTGGTGGCAGCCCGCATCCGGCGATCGCGCAGCCGCGCGATGATGGAGAACCCGATGATCGCCACCGCGGTGGTCAGCAGCACGACGTCGGCAACCAGCGCGAGGGGGCTGCTCGATGGCCGCTCACGGTCGGCCACGGAGTCGCTGCCCGGAAGGTACCCACGCAGCGCGAGGGCGGCCACGCCCAACAGCGCGATCACCCCGATCGCGCGCTGCGCGGACTTGTCGATAGTGGCCATCGCCCTCGCTCCATCCTGGCACGCAGCGGTTCAGGCGGACCTCAGAATCGGCGACTACCTTCGGGGCCGTGACCACAACGCTTCTGGACGCCAGGGTCGCGTCCGCCCTCGACCGGATGTACGCCGAGTCCAATGAACAGTTCGCCGAGTTGCGCAACAGGGCAGCCGACCGTGCACGTCTTGCGTCGGCGAGTGCGCAGGAGCGCGCGGACGCGCTCAGCGAGTTCTACCTGCCGGTGTCGCCGGAGGCAGGCCGCCTGCTGTATGTGCTGGTACGGGCGACGCGGCCGGGCACCATCGTCGAATTCGGCATGTCCTTCGGCATCTCCGCGATCCATCTGGCATCGGCGGTGCGCGACAACGGCAGCGGCCGCATCGTCACCACCGAGCTCAGCGCCGCGAAGGTGGCGACCGCGAAGAAGACCTTCGCCGAGACGGGACTGGACGACGTCATCACCGTGCTCCAGGGAGATGCGCGGCAAACCCTGGCGGGTCTGGACGGCTCCGTCGAGTTCGTTCTGCTCGACGGCTGGAAAGAGCTGTACCTGCCGGTCATCCAGCTGCTCGAACCCCGCCTGGCGCCAGGCACGCTCATCGTCGCCGACAACACCTCGATGGACGACACCAAGCCCTACCTGGACTACGTTCGCAACCCCGCCAACGGCTATGTAAGCGTCAACTTCCTGGCCAGAGACAGCGACAGCATGGAAATCAGCTGTCGCGCAATCACTTAAGCGCGTCGAGGAACGCGCCGATACGCGTTCGCGTCTCGTCCGATAGCCAGCTGGCGCGCACTTTCGCGTCCATGGCGGCGCCGGCGTCGATCGCCGTGCGAGCGGGCCGGCGCAGTTGCTCCTTGGTCAACGCATACGCGGAAGGCGAGTGTTCCCCAAGTGCGCTGGCGAGTGCAATCGCGTTCGGCATCAGGTCTTGCGGCGCGACGATCTGGTCGATCCATCCACGCGCCAACGCGGAATCCCTGTCGACGGTATCGGCTTGCAAGGCCGCGCGGGTCACCGATGTGCCCATCGCGTACCGGCATATCTCCAGTGCGGTGACCGGGAACGGCACGCCGACCGCAAGCTCACTGAGGCCGATGGTGCCGCCGGACATCAGCCGGATGTCTGCGGCCATCGCGATCACGCATCCACCGGCGATGGCATGCCCGTTGACCGCGGCCACCACCGGCCCGGGGTAATCGAAGATGGCGAGGAAGGCGGCCGACAGCGACGAGAGGAAGCGGTCGGTGTACTCGACGCCGCCGTCGAGGATGGCCCGCAGGTCGACACCGGCCGAGAAGACCTTGCCCGCCCCGGTCAGGACGACCGGCCCGTCGAGGCCACGAAACGTAGCGACGACGTCGTTGAGCAAGCCGAGGTCGGCGGCGTTCACCGGCGGATAGTCGCATCGGAGGACGCTCACGCCGTCGGCCACTTCCACATCCATCGGTCGCCCTCCTATTTCAGTGCTGCTTTGGCGTCCTTCACCGCGGCCGCGGCATCGCGGCTGGCCTGCTTGGCCTTGTCGTAGGCGTCTTCGGCGGCCGTCAACGCGCGGTCAGCCTCCTGCAGTCTCTTGCGGGCGTCGTCCCGACGCAGCCGTGCGACAGCCAGATCGGTCTGCAGCTCCGCGAGTGCCTCGTCCGCTTCCGCCTTGGCCTGTTCAGCGGCGGCCAACGCGGCGCGGGCGGTTTCGCGTTTGTCGTCGCGCGGCTCCTGCTTGACGGGCTCCGGCTTGGGCTGGGCTTTGGGCTTTCCACGAGTGGCGGTGAAAACCGTTGAGGTATCGCCGAAGTCGCCGAATCCGGACCAGCGCTCGGCCTTGGCGAGCCGGCCCAACCGCGCACCGACGTCGGGATCGGCGATTGCCGCCGTGAGTGTGCCGGTGACGTCGTCACGCAGCGCGGCCGACGGATCACTCAGTGACGCTTCCTCGAATCCGGTTCTGGCGAGGTCCTCGACGATTCGGCGCTGCTCGGCGGACAACTCCCGGATGCGCTCGCCATCCATCTCCGAGTGCGCGGCGCGTAGTCGCTCACGGAGGTCGGCCAGTCGCTCCCCGACTTCCCGGTCACCGAGGGCGAGCCGGTTGACCACCCACGCCGCTGTCGTCGGTTTACGCGCGGCGGCGATCCGCTTGGCGGCGTCGGCGTCGCCACGTTTCTTGGCATCCGCCGCGAGCTTGGTGCGCAGCGCGGTGAACTCGTCCGGCTTGGCGGCATAGAGTTCGTCGAGCTCGGCGTCGGCCATGACGCCATGATCCCCGCTCGCCCGTCAGGGCGTCTGTCCGTTGGCTCGAAACCACCGCGCCGTCAACTGCCGGTAGGCCTGCTGCCCGATGCTGCCGGGCCGGCCGTCGAACACGTGGTCGGCGTACGGAACGGTCACCAACTCGACGTCCACCCCCGCTGCCCGCGCCTGTTCGGTGAATCGGTAGGCACCGGCGGTCGGCACCAGGTGGTCGGCCTCGCCGACGATGGTCAACGTGGGCGGCGCGACCGCACTGATATGGGTTGCCGACGCGATAGCTGCGTACCGCTGCGGGAATTCCTGGGGTGAGCCACCGGTATAGGCACCTGCATAACCGCGTGAGGTGCCGCCGAGCGCGGGGTCGTCGTTGTCGTAGGAGCCCGCCGGGTCCACAACCGGATACAACGCCGACACCGCCCCGACGGCCGGGATGCGCCCCCCACACGACGAACTCAACTCGCCGGCGGCGGCCAGGTAGGCGGTATTGATCGCGAGATTCCCACCCGCCGAGTCGCCGGACAGCGACAGCCGTCCTGGATCGCCGCCGTACCGCGCCGCGTTGTCGCCGATCCAGGCCAGCGCGCACCCGATCTGAGGTTGGGTCACATCCCACAGATGGCGGTCATCCGTGGAGAGGGCGTAGTCGAGGCCGATGGTCAACCAGCCCTGGTCGGCGAACCACCGAAGATCAGCGCTGCGGGCATGTCGGTCCCCCGCGACCCAGCCGCCGCCGTGGATATAGAAGAGCACCGGTGCGTGCGCAGAACTGGCCGCCGGGCGAAAGATGCTCAGGCGAAGCGGCTCGCCGTCGAAGGTCGTGTAGATCGGCTCGTCGTCCGGCTTGACCGATTTCGGCGCTCCGATCCCGAACGTCTCGATGAAATCGATGTCGGCGCCGGCGTGTTCGACCGCGGCGGTCATGCGGGCGGTGATGACCGATGCGCCGACCACCGTCAGCACGGTCAGGACGATCAGCGCGCCGGCGAACCGGCTGCGGCGCCGACTCCAGAGGTTCACCGCCAAGGCTCCGCCGATCAACGTGATCACCCCGAGCCAGGGCAAATACCACGGGACGAACGCCGTGGCCAGGCCGACGTATCGCACGTTGTGGAGCAAGGTGCCCAGCACACCGAGCGCGGGCAGCACGATCAGCAGCGTCGCCGCGCAAACCAGTGCCGTCCACCCCACGCGCTCCCACGGTGATCGCCGCACGCCCGTATTGTCCCTTCGCCAAGCCCGCCTGTCGGCAATGATCTTGGCGTGCAGACAAAATCCGACGCGGGCGGGCAGACCCTGCGGCTGGCCGTGGTGGTCGCTGCATTGGGCGTGGTCTTCGGTGACATCGGAACCAGCCCGATCTACACGATCCAAACCGTCTTCAATCCCGGCGACCCGCACCCCGTCCCGGTGTCCGACAGCCACGTGTACGGCATCGTCTCGCTGATCTTCTGGTCGGTGATGGCCATCGTCACCCTCACCTACGTGACGCTTGTGATGCGGGCCGACAACCACGGCGAGGGCGGCATCATGGCGCTGATCACGCTGCTGCGGCGGTACGGCGGCCGGGGCAGTCGCACGGCGATGACACTGGCCGCCGCCGGCCTGTTCGGTGCGGCGCTGTTCTTCGGCGACAGCATGATCACTCCCGCGATCTCGGTGCTGTCCTCGGTCGAAGGTCTCAAGGTCATCGACCCCGACCTCGAAGACTTCGTCGTGCCGATCACCGCGGTGATCATCGTGGGCCTGTTCTCTGTGCAGCGTCGCGGTACCGCCGTCGTCGGCCGCTTCTTCGGACCGGTGATGATCGTGTGGTTCGTGGCCATCGGCGCGTGCGGCGTGAACGGCATCGTCGACAATCCCGAAGTCCTCAAGGCGCTCTCGCCGACGTACGCCCTGGAGTTCATGGTCGAGCATTTCCACATCGCGTTCTTCGCCCTGGCCGCAGTCGTGCTCGCGGTCACCGGGGCCGAGGCGCTCTATGCCGACATGGGTCACTTCGGCCGGCGCGCGATCACGTATGGCTGGCTCGGCCTCGTACTGCCGGCCTGCACGCTGAGCTACTTCGGCCAGGGTGCGCTGGTGCTGCGCGACGAATCGACGGTTGCCGCGCCGTTCTTTCTGCTTACCCCCGAATGGGCGCGAATTCCCATGGTGCTGTTGGCCACTGCTGCGACGGTGATCGCGTCACAGGCGGTGATCACCGGGGCGTTCTCGGTGGCGTCGCAGGCCGCCCGGCTCGGTTACCTGCCACGGCTGCGGATCGAACACACCTCGGCGTCGACCATCGGCCAGATCTACGTGCCATGGATCAACGGCGCACTGATGGTGGCGGTGTTGATCCTCGTGTTCGCCTTCCGCAGTTCTGCGGCACTGGCATACGCATTCGGTATGGCGGTGACGGGCACGATCACCATCACCACCACACTCTTCTTCTACTACGCGCGCACGAGGTGGAGATGGCCGCTGTGGCCGGTGCTGATCGGGGGCGGCCTGCTGCTGGTGGTGGATCTGATGTTCTTCGCGGCGAACCTCACCAAGCTCGTGCACGGGGCGTGGCTGCCGCTGCTGATCAGCATCTGCGTCTTCACCGTGATGAGGACGTGGGAACGTGGCCGCCGGATCGTCACCACGGCGCGCGAAAACGCGGAAGGTCCGCTACGGGAATTCGTCGACGATCTGGTGCACCGCGATCCGCCGCTGATCCGCATCCCTGGCACCGCGGTGTTCCTCAACCGCGGCAGCCGAACCGCGCCATTGGCGATGCGGGCCAACGTCGAGCACAACCATGTGCTTGCCGAGCATGTGATCATCGTGTCCGTCGAGACCGAGACCGTGCCTCGGGTACCGGATTCCGAGCGGATGACTCACGACGACCTTGGGTACGCCGAGGACGGCATCGTTCACGTCAAGGCGCGCTTCGGCTACATGGAGCGCCCGAATGTTCCACGCGCGCTTGCGCTTCTGGACCCCGAGCAGACCGAAGGCCCGGTCGACCTCGACCACGCTTCCTATTTCTTGTCCAAGCTCGAGCTGTGCGCTGGGGAGGCAACACAGATGGCGCCGTGGCGCACGCGGCTGTTCATCGCGACGTCACACATCACCGCCGACGCTGCGGCTCACTTCGGCCTGCCCCTGGACCGGACGGTGATCGTCGGCTCCCGCATCGAGATCTGAGCGGCGCGATCACAGCTGTTTGCGACGCCGTATCGGTTCGCGGCCGGGCGGCTGCTGAGGCGGCGGCAACAGCGGACGACACGGCCGCACGGTCACGGTCGTCGGCGCATCGGTGGTGATTTCGAGCGGTTCGCCGGCGTGCCGGATCGTCAACTTACCTTCGGGTCCATCCCGCAGGATGTAGGTGACTTCGGCATGCGTGGCTTCGACCGTCAGCCGAAAACCTCTCCACCGCAACCGGAACCGCATGCACGAGATCCCTTCGGGCAGACGAGGATTCAGCACCAGCTCGGCGTCGACCAAGAGCCGCAGGATCTTGCCGTTGGTGACATCGACGATGGACTGCCCGTCTTCGGGATAGCCGTATCCAGCCTCGGCGTACGGCAGCGGCCGGGTCTCGTAGAACGAGTTGAGATATGTTCCGGGCAGACCGTGGGGTTCACCTTCGTCGAGGTTGCCCCGCAATCCGATATGGCCGTTGGACAGCGCGAACAGTGACTCGGACTGGGCGAGCAGGTCCACGTCGAGTGTCGTCTCGCGAACCTGCCATGGCTCGACGGGGGAAGGCTTCGCTGCTGATCGTCACGTCGGCAGCAGCTCAGCGAGGTCGGTGACGACGACGTCGGCGCCGTTGCGGCGCAAGGCTTCTGACTGACCCACGCGGTCGACACCGATCACCAGACCGAAGTTCCCTGACCGGCCTGCGG
>DATFCF010000298.1:0-3267 GCA_035253445.1 Mycobacterium sp. | reverse complement strand
CTGACCGTCCACTTCGGCCAACGGCCCCGTCCGGCATCGCCGGGCGGGGCCGTTCCGGTCCGCGCTTCAGTCCTGCGGCGGGTTGAGCATCTCGGTGATGGCCCGCACGGCGTCGTCGGTCGGGGAGGCCGCCGCCCGGTTCGCCGCCTTCAGTTCTTTGTAGACCTCCTCGCGGTGCACCTGCACATCGCGCGGGGCGTTGATGCCGAGCCGGATGACGTCGCCGCGGGCCTCCAGCACGGTGATCACGATGTCGTCGCCGATCACCACGCTCTCACCGGCCCGCCGGGTCAGCACAAGCATCGTCGGTGCCCTCCTCCATCCATGGCATGGGGCTTCGGACACGAAGGCGCGGCCGCGCGAACGCGACCGCGCCTGACGCAGATCTCAGTACGTGCGGTGCATGATCGCGCGCACCGGCATGTTCGTGCCGTTCAGGATGACCTGCATGGCGCGCTTGCTGTCCTGGTCCACCACGATCGGGGCGAGCAGGTTCGCCGTGGTCTCGTCGACGCCGGCGGTGATGACCACCAGGAGGAGCAGCCGGTTCGGGTCCTTGGTGTTCAGCGCCGCGAGGACGTCGCCCTCGATCTCCGGGACGTAATCCGGGAAGAACGGCTCCGGCGGCGCCACCAGGAAGCGCAGCTCCGGGTTGTCGATCGACGTGAACGCGTAGAGCAGGCCCTCGTCGTGCAGGCGCACCAGGGCGAAGTCCCGGAACGCCGGGAAGCCCGGCATCGGTACGGCCATCGTGATGGTCGGCAGACCAGTGTCGGTCATGATGTCCCCCATCTGACGGGACGCGGTGCTAGTACTCATGGTCACCTCAGAAAGTCGATGAGCGAGGGCTGGATCACCTTGGCCGAGGCGGCCAAGGCGGCCTGGTACGAGGTCTGCTGGAGTTGCATTTCCATGATGGTTTTCGGCAGATCGATGTCCTCGATGTCGGACAGCTGGGTCGTTACCGACAACACTCGATCCTCGGCGGCGTCCTTCATCTGCGTAATCCGATTGTATCGAGCGCCAACCCCGGAAATGGCCGTTCTCATCAAAACGGCGGCCTTATCCAGGTTGTCGAGGTCGGTGGCGAGCTGTGTGGTGTCTCGGTTCTTGACGTTCTTGGCGATGGAGTCCAGCACCTTGAAAAGTTGACTGTCACTGCCATCCGCCCCGAACGCTTCCGGTCCCCGGGTATCCACCCGCACCGGCTCGCCGGCGCCGACCTTGCGCTCCGTCTTGCCTCCGTCGCCTTGGTATTCGCCGTTGGAGTTGTACGCCACCGCGCCGTCGGTGGTGCCGCCGAAAATCGGGCGGTCCAGATACTTGGTATTCGCATACGAGATCAGCGACTCGCGGATCTGGTCGATCTCACTGGCCAGCGCCTCGCTGGCCACCGCGCCGTTGGTAGCAGCATTCAGCCCCTGCAGGGTCAGGTCGCGGGCCCGGTTGATCAGGTTCGACGAGTTGGTGAGCGTGCCTTCCACGGTGCTCAGCCAGCCGAGACCATCGTCGGCGTTGCGGATGTACTGCGAGTTCAGCCGGTTTTCGGCGCGCAGCTGCATGGACGCGACGGTGCCGGTCGGCGAGTCCGACGGCCGGTTGATCTGCTTGCCGCTGGACAACTGGTCCTGAATCCTCTCGCCCTTGGAGAGGTTGCGCTGAAGGTTCGCGAGCACCCGGGTGTGGATGCTTTTCTCGGTGACCCTGCCGGAGATCGCCATCGCCTACTCCTACCTTCCCACCAGGCCGGTGCGGTTGATCAACTGGTCGAGCATCGAGTCGATGGTGGTCAGCACCCGGGACGCCGCCTCGTACCCACGCTGGAACGTCAGCAGGTTGGTCATCTCCTCGTCGAGGTTCACCCCGGACTGGGCTTCGCGGGCGGCGTCCACCTGTTCGGTCACCGTCGCCTGGATGTCCGCGCGGCGGCTGGTCGCCTGGGCGGCGACACCCAGGTCGCCGATCATCGTCTGGTACAGCAGGTCCGGTGACGGCTCCGGCGGCTGGAGCGGATCCTGCGGATCCGTCGTGCTGAGACTCCGCGCGAGCTTCGCCGCCACGGCACCGTCCAGCGAGCCGGCCGCGCTCGAGATGGCCACCTTCTCGGGCTTGTCCACGGCCACCTTGATGGTTCCGGCCGTGGTGCCCTGGAAGAAGTCCAAGCCGGTGCTGCCGTCCGCGCTGTAGCCCGCGGAGTGCGCCTTGTTCACCTTGTCGGCCAGCGCCTTGGTCACCTCGTCGAGCTTGTCCGAGAGATCCGGGATGATGGTGGTCAGCGTCTCCATCATCGCGCCCATGGTGCCGCCCGCTCCGGCCGGCGCCTTGGTGTCGCTCCATCGCAACTCGACGTTGTCCGCCGATTGATCCTCCAGGCGCTTGGCGCCGACCGCCTCGAGATTGCGGGTGGTGAACTGACTGACCAATGTGGAGTTGCCGACGAACACGTCGATGGCACCGTTCGGCCGCAGCGACGCGGTTGCGCCGGTGAGCTTGGACAGGCTCAGGACCTGCAGGTCGCGCTGGTCCTCCAGCTCGTTCACGGTCACGCCGGTCGCCTTCGCGCGGACGATGCTGTCGTTGAGCTTCGCGATCGTCTGGGCGGCGGTGTTCACTTCCTCCACGTACGCGGAAAGTTGCTTGCGGTTCTGGTCCCACTGGTTGGCCAGCGCCTCGTGCGCATAGTTGAGCCCGTCCGCAACCGTCTTGCTCTGCTGGATGAGGGCGGCGCGCGCGGCCGGCTGCTGCGGGTTGTTCGCAACGTCGCCCCAGCCATCCCACATGTCCTGCATCTGAGCCTGCAGTGCGGTGCTGCCCGGTTCGGCGAAGACGTCCTCGATCTCCGCGTAGGCACCGGTCTGAGTGGTGAGGTAGGCGGCGTTCCCCTGCTCGGTGCGGGCGCGGTTCTCCATGTACTGGTCGCGCAACCGCTGCACGTCGGTGACCGCGACGCCGGTACCCAACCCATCGGTCTTGGCATACAGCGCAGGCGTGATCGAGCCGACCTGTGACTGCATCTCCACCCGCTGCCGGGTGTAGCCCTCGGTGTTCGCGTTCGCGATGTTCTGACCCGTCACGTCCAGGGCGCGGCGTTGCGCGTACAACGAGGTCAGTGCGGTGTTGATGCTTCCGAAGCTGCTTCCCATCAGATCGCCTCATCCACCAGGCTCGGGCGACGGACGCCGCCGGAGACGGTTTGGCCCTGTGCGCTATACGTTTCCACGGTTCCGGCGAACGCGAGCATGGTTTCGCGAGCTGCCCGCTGGCCCG
>DATFCF010000297.1:0-3328 GCA_035253445.1 Mycobacterium sp. | reverse complement strand
AATCCTGGAGCAGATGGCCGATCTCGCGCGCAAGCATCAGCTGCTGCTGCTGGCCGACGAGATTTACGACAAGATCCTCTACGACGACGCCAAGCACATCGCGATGGCCTCGTTGGCGCCCGACGTACTGACGCTGACGTTCAACGGGCTGTCGAAGGCCTACCGCGTCGCCGGATACCGCTCGGGGTGGCTGGTGATCACCGGCCCGAAGGAACACGCCAGCAGCTTCATCGAGGGCATCAGCCTACTCGCCAACATGCGGCTGTGTCCGAATGTGCCTGCGCAGCACGCGATTCAGGTCGCGCTCGGCGGGCATCAGAGCATCGACGACCTGGTGCTGCCCGGCGGCCGGCTGCTCGAACAGCGCGACGTGGCGTGGTCAAAGCTCAACGAGATCCCCGGGGTGTCGTGTGTGAAGCCGGCAGGCGCGCTGTACGCCTTCCCGCGGCTCGATCCCGAGGTGTACGACATCGAGGACGACGAGCAGCTGGTGCTCGATCTGCTGCTGCAGGAGAAGATTCTG
Source organism: Mycobacterium sp. (assembly GCA_035253445.1). Taxonomy (GTDB): domain Bacteria; phylum Actinomycetota; class Actinomycetes; order Mycobacteriales; family Mycobacteriaceae; genus Mycobacterium. The sequence continues at coordinate 2,805 of DATFCF010000297.1, read as the reverse complement.
GTCACCCAGGGCACCGGCTTCAATTGGCCCACACCGGATCACCTGCGCATCGTGACACTGCCCTGGTCTCGCGACCTGGCCAACGCCATCGAACGACTCGGCAACTTCCTGTCCAGCTACCGCCAGGCCTAAGCCGGATACTGCCGCGCCCAGTCGACCATCAGCTGCCCTCCCTGGCTGGTGTCACCGCCGAAGTTGTCGAGCTGAATGCACAGATGCATTGAGCGCGGCGGGAAATGAGCGGTATTCGTCGTTGACCACCACGGCCGGCCGTCGACGTAATAGACAATCCGGTCAGGTGTCCATTCGACCGCCCAGCTGTGCCACTGGGTGGCGTCGACTACGACACCGCCGCCTTCGCGCCGATCGTCGGGGCCGTAGTGGAGCCAGCCTTCCACGTACTGGCGTGCGGGGTCGGTGATCTCCATGAAGTCGATCTCGCCGCCGACGGGCCAGTCCTCGGCATCGGGCCACAACAGCAGCACCGGATGGTATGTCTCGGCACCGGCCGACGACCTGGCACATACCTCCCACCGGCCGTAGCGCTGCCCAGAGTTCGACCCCATGCCGCCGGAATTGCCCGCAGCATCACCGGTTATGGTCAGGATGCCATCTGAGACGGATACCGCCGCAGGTGTGCGCCTGCCGTTTCCGGCATGCCCCTGCCCGTCATAGACGTGCCAGCCGGCAAGCGACGAGAAGTCCGACGTCACGTTGGGCGAGCCCCAGTTGTTCGATGCGGCAGCGGTCGTCCCGCAACTACCACCCGGCTCGGCCTTGGCGATCACGGCCGGGCATGCGCACGATTGAACGGTGACGAGGCACGCAAGCAGCGCAATGACGGAGCCATGACGGCCCACCCTCCTGGAACCTTTACGATTGCGCATCGGTCTCCAATTGCGTGAACCACTTCACGATGTCGTCTCCCTGAATGCACGACCGATCGAGATGCGGACCTGTGCAGGACAAGATCGAGATGTCGGCGACCGAGCCGAAGCGGGCTTGGAATGCCCGCGCGTTCACGTCGGTCAAGACCAGCGAATCTTCCGGCGTCGCATATATTCTCACCTTCTTCCCCTGGAACTCCTTTGCGGGCAAGCTCATCGGATCGACTTCCTCGATGGATTCGGCGGCGAAACTCGAAGCTATGGCCTCCCGGTGTTCGGAGGGCGGGTCGGCAAGATTCAGCACCGGGCTGATCGCGGCTAGCCCCAAGACCTTTGGCGGGTCGCCCGATGCCAGCAGGTTGGCCGCCGCGATGGCGCCCATCGACTCTGCAAGCAGGAAGACGTTCTCGACGCGGTAGTGTTCCACAGCCTGCTTGGCCAGGTCACGGTAATTCCGTTGCGACGCTGGATTTCCGTACGCGTTTCCGCCGGCCTTGCTCGCGATCACAGCGAAACCCGCGTTCACCAGCTTGTCGGTCAACTCCTTGTGAGGCTCATCGGCGATCAGCGAGCTCTCCTGGTTGTCCAGGCCATGGAAGAAGATCACTACTGCGCTGGGGGTCGCATCCCGTTTGACAATCCCGAGAGTGAGCTGGCCGTCAACCAAGACCCGCATGTAGTCGAGTTCCGTGGGGGGCTGCGGCGAACATGCGGCGACTGACGTCACGACGAGAACTGCCGCAACCGCTGTGCGAACGGTCATTGGTGGACACCCTCCTTACCCAGTTGCGCGCGGCGAATCCATCGGATGACAGGACCGATCAGGACGGCAGCCGCTACCGACTCGGCCGCGAGGCACGCCCACCCCACGCCCGACACTCCCGCTGTCCGCGTGAGAATCAGCGAGCCGCACACGATGACAACCGTTGCCACGCAACGCACCAACAGGAGCAACCGCAGTCTGCGCTTCAGACGTGCAAAACCCTCGTAGACGGCCGTCACTGCGGCCAGTGGCACAAAGATGGCGGCGAGGTAGAGAAGTCCCTGGCCCTCGCTGCGATATTGCGCACCAACGACACTCAGCATCACCGGCGCAACGACCGCGAGGCCGATGCTGCCCATGCACGTGACCGCCGTCAGCGTGCGAAGCATCCGCCAGGTCAGCGACATCACCTTGTCCGGATTCGCCGCGGCCTCAGCCACATACGGGCTGACAATGAGGTCCAGCGTGACGTAGAGCGCGATGATGAGCGCCCATGACACGGCGAAGTACGCGTTGGCCTCGGCGCCGACCTGCGTCAGGACGATCAGTGGGACCGCTAGGTTTGGAAGTGCCCAGCACACCGTCAACGCGAACGATGATCCGAAGTACGACCACAGCTGTTGGCGCGAGGGCAAGTTCGGCGCCGCCAGGAACCGCGGGTTCGAGCGGGCACGGCGATTCAACGCAACCAGAACGAAAAGCGCAATCGCCGCTGCGGTCGCACCCCACGCGAGCACAATCGACACCGCCGCGCCGGTCCACGCCAGCGCCAGGACGACGATCAGCTTCCCCACCGAATGGATGGCGTTCTTCACCGCTGACCAGCGGGCGACCCCGAGGCCGGCCGTCGCCTTGTCCTGCAGCGTGAACACCGCAAGCACTACCACGAAGACCGGGTAAGTTGCCATCGTCCAGCCTGATTCGAACAGCGATTCTCTCGGACCGAACACCACCAGCGCGGAACCGGCCAGCGCGGCTACCACAGCCACCACCAGGAAACCGTGCTTGAGCAGTGACCGCGCGTGACTGCCCGCAACAGGTAGGAATCGCTCGTAGATCGTGTCGATGCTGAGAATCGACAAGAACGCGAGCATCACCGCGGAGTTGATCTGTGCCGCTGCAACACCCACTTCCCGTGCAGGAAACGTCCGGGCC
>DATFCF010000296.1:0-2591 GCA_035253445.1 Mycobacterium sp. | reverse complement strand
GCAGTATCGCCGTGGTGAGCTTGCCAGTGCCCGCGCCCAAGTCGAGCACTCTGCCGTCGAGTACTGGGCCACCGTTGGGTCCACTACTGAGCATTGATGCCAGCGCCCATGCCACCGCCTGATCCGGGTAATCCGGCCGGTGCAGTGCATACTCGGTGGCGGCATAGCCGAAAGAAGCGGCCCGGCGAGCGTGCAGGTCGTCCACAACATCCAACGTACCGGCGGGAAAAACACGCCCAGCCCGAACTCGAATGTGGTCAGCACTAGATTGTCGGGCGTGACCACCCAGCCCTCTCTCGCGTCCGATGAACTGCCCGAGCAGATGCGCGTGCGTCGGCACAAGCGGGAACGGATGCTGGCCACTGGGCCGCACCCTTATCCCGTCGGTGTGCCGCGGACCCGAACCCTGCGCGAGATCCGCGACGCCTATGACGGTCTGGCGCCTGACGAGGGAACGGGTGAGCAGGTTGCGGTGACCGGCCGAGTCATTTTCCTGCGCAACACCGGCAAGCTTTGCTTTGCAACGCTGCGCGAAGGCGATGGAACCGAACTGCAGGCGATGCTCAGCCTTGCCGACCTGGGAGCAGATGGGCTCGCTACGTGGAAGGCCGATGTCGACCTCGGGGACCACGTATCCGTGATCGGAGAGGTGGTCAGCTCGCGGCGTGGGGAGCTGTCTGTACAAGCCCGGGAATGGCGGATGGCAGCCAAGGGGCTACGACCTCTTCCGGTCGTGCACAAGGAACTGGCCGAGGAAACCCGGGTCCGTCAGCGCTACCTCGATCTCATCGTCCGTGATGCGGCCCGGCGGACTGTGCGAGTGCGTGCCGATGCGGTCCGATCGATCCGTGACATGCTGCATTCCCGTGGCTTCATTGAGGTCGAGACGCCGATGCTGCAGGTCGTGCACGGTGGTGCTGCGGCGCGACCCTTCATGACGCACTCCAACGCACTCGACACCGACTTGTACCTGCGGATCGCTCCGGAGCTGTACCTGAAGCGCTGCGTGGTGGGTGGCATCGAACGCGTCTTTGAGCTCAACCGAGTGTTCCGCAACGAGGGCATAGACTCCACTCACTCACCTGAGTTCACCATGCTCGAGGTGTACCAGGCCTACACCGACTACGACGGTATGGCGGAGCTGACCCGCATGCTGTACCAGACGGTGGCCCGCGATGTGTTCGGCTCCACAACACTTCGACTCGCCGACGGCAGCGAGTACGAGATCGGCGGGGAATGGACGCAGATCAGCCTGTTCGGCGCGGTATCCGAGGCGCTCGGCGAGGAGATCAATCCGACGATGCGCAGCGCCGAGTTGCTTCGCCACGCCGAGCGAGTAGGACTCGCGGTGCATCCCCGCTGGTTAACCGGGAAACTGATCGAGGAGTTGTTCGAGCATCTCGTAGTGCCAGGTCTGCACGCTCCTACCTTCGTGAAGGACTTTCCGGTGGACACCTCACCACTGACCCGCGAGCATCGTAGTGTTGCCGGTCTGGTAGAGAAATGGGATCTCTACATCCGGTCCGTCGAGTCGGCAACGGCCTACTCGGAGCTGGTCGACCCGGTTGTGCAACGGAAGCGTTTCGAGGCCCAGGCCGCGCTCGCCGCAGCCGGTGATGACGAGGCGATGCCGCTCGACGAGGACTTCCTGGATGCGATGGAGTATGGAATGCCGCCAAGTGGTGGCATGGGAATGGGGATCGATCGGCTGCTCATGGCGCTCACCGGTTCAGGTATCCGCGAGACTATCCTGTTTCCGCTGGTACGGCCACAATGAGCTGACTCCGACGGTGAGCATTTCGCAATCCGACCACAAATGCGCTAACCTGCTCGTTGTCGTTGTGGAGTCGTCGTGCGATGGCTCCGTCCACCACGTGTCCCAAGGAGGACGACGCGCATGGCGCAGAAGGTCACCGTGACCTTGGTCGATGACCTCGACGGAGGTACGGCCGAAGAGACCGTTGAGTTTGGTATCGACGGTGTGGCTTACGAGATTGATCTGTCGGCAGGTAACGCGGGGAAGCTGCGTGAGTCACTGGCCGACTATGTTTCCAACGCCCGAAAGTCTGGTGGGCGCCGTAAGGCCCCCGGTCCGGCTCGCCGAGCTAGTGGCGGTGGTCGGGCCTCAGTGGACCGCGAGCAGAACGCGGCGATCCGTGAGTGGGCCCGTAAGAACGGTTACAACGTCTCAGACCGTGGTCGCATCCCGGCTGAGGTGCTAGACGCTTACCACAAGGGAAACTGACGTATGCACCGGTGCCGTCCGTATAGGACGGCACCGGTGTTGGACTGGCTAAGCGTCCTGACTGGAGTCAGGACGCATCTTCCATGGCGCGGCCGGGAATGAGCGCATCGGACATGGCTATCTGGGGCCGTTTGAGCACTCGGACTCCGTAGACGAACGTAAGTGCGCCGCCCAGATAACCTCCGACGACGAGCAGCAGCCAGGAGATGACACCCAGAATCAGCGCGGTCGTGATGACCGTGCCGTTGGAGTAGCCGGCCAACTGCACGCGGAACGTCCCGACGAACATGCCAGTAGCGGTTGCCATCACGGCTAGGTGCCACCAACCAAGGGTGCGCGCGGGCGA
>DATFCF010000295.1:0-4223 GCA_035253445.1 Mycobacterium sp. | reverse complement strand
GATGGCGGCGAAGCTCATTTGGCACAGGGACAACAGGCCGGCCTGGTTCGTCACGACGCCGACGCTTCGGGCGACGATCGCCGCGATCACCGCGGTCGTCAACAGGAAGAGCATGTACTTGGACACCAGGAATGGCAGTAGAGCGACGAGCACCGCCGCGCCGACCGCAACGCCCAGCACGATCCGCTTATCGCGCAACATCCCAGACCTCGTTTCTGCGACTCCAGAGCAACGCCAGGACAATGACCAGGAGGGGAATGACGTCCCGGTAGTCGGCAAAGAAGGGAATTCGGGCGCCCAATCCTTGCAGCGCACCAATCAGTAAACCGCCGATGATCGTGAGCGGCAGGCTCTGCAGTCGTCCCACCAGGCCTGCCGCCATCGCCGGGACGATCAGGAAGCTCAACGTCAGATAGGTAGGGCTCAACGTGGGCGCGACGAACAAGATCGCCAGGCACGCGAAGGCGGCCGTGGCCACCCACACCAGGATGGAGAACCGGTTGGCTCGGATACCGAGCAACTCCGCGGTGATCGGCCGCTCCGAGATCGCCCGGAGCCGAAGCCCGGTACGGGTTCTGGACAGCACAAGGGTCACTCCAACGGCGACCGCGATGGCGACCGCGATGGCGATGACCGTTCCCAGGGTGACCACCACCCCGAACACGCCGAACGACGTTGCCGGTACGACGTCGGGAGTGACGCGCGGGTCATTGCCGAAGAGTCGGAATCCGAGCGCCAGCAGCACGATCAGTAGCGCGATAGTGACCGCTGACTTCACCGCAACCGTCGCGTTGGCGAACCAGTGCGCCATCAGATACCCCGCCAACAGGCCCGTGAGGGCAGATACACCGAGACCGGCCAACACGGCCAATAACAGGTTCACATTCGCGTTCGCCAGCACGATGGTGGTATAGGCGCCCAGTGTCCCGATCGACGCTTGCGAGAAATTGAGCACCCCGACGGCGCGAAAGAGCGTCACGACGCAGACACCGAGGATGGCGTAACCGGCACCTGACACCAGGCCAGAAATGATTGACTCGATCACAACACGACTCCTAGCTGTCGGCGCTACTCAGCTCGGCAACTTCTGCCAGTCCGGGGTGACGACAGTCCAGCCATCGTTCGTCGCCTGGACAATCTTGCTTGCCCGGTTGGGATTGTGCGCATCGGCCGTGCCGAATGAGTACGGCATTCCCAGCATGTCGTTCTCCCAGCTGTCGAGCGAGTGCAGCGCTTCCGTCACCGACTCGCGAGTGATATCGCCGTCGATCTTCTTCAACGTGTCGACGGCGATGAGCGCGGACAGATACCCGCCCTGGGACAGGGAGGTCAGCGGAACCTTTGCATCAGTGAGCAGCTTGCGCCAATCCGCGAGCGCCGGGGAGTCCTCCGTGTATGGGTAGAACTCGGCGTTGACGTACAGGCCGGGCGTGCCCTGCTTGACCAGCCCATCGAGTTCGGCATCCGTGTACGACGAGGCGATGGTCAGCCAGTCCACACCATCCAGAAGTCCCTGCTGCTGAACGGACTTCATGATGTTCAACGTCACCGGCTCCGTCGCGTTGAAGACCACTGCCTCACATCCGGCACTCTTCGCCGCCAGGATGGCCGGCGTGGGATCGTCACCAAATTTCACCGACGTGTCCACCAAGGCGGCCGTTTTACCGGTTAGCGAACTCCACCGGTCGACGGCCTTCTGGTACCCCTCGGTCAGCCCCGGAAGTCCCAGAATGATTGCACACACCTTTTGGTGCTTCATCGTCTCCGAGGCGTAATACAGCAGCGCTGTGTACCCTTCGAACGGCCCAGTATTAACCGGGGAGATGCTCGGAGTACTGAAACAGGCGGGGTCCACGCCAACAGCCTGAATTGACAGCACTCCGCTCTTGGCGTAGTAGGCGGTGTTGGCGCTGCAGTCAACCAGGCTGGCTGAACCGACGTTGGCGACGACCTCGTCGTCGTCGACCAGCTGACGGGCTGCCTGGCTGGCCGCGGCCGGGTCACCCTTGTCGTCTTGGACGATGTACTCGATCTTCCGACCATTGATCCCGCCCTCGGCGTTGACTCTGTCGAACACCGCTTGGGCTGCAGCAACCACGTCCGGGTAGGACGCGGGCCCGGTCAGACCGCTCACCGAACCGATCTTGATCGGGTCCGAGCTCGACCCGGAGCCCGAATCCTGACCGCAGGCGCTCAGCACGAGCGCTCCCGCAAGAATGGCCGTACCAAACGCTGCCGTCCGTCGAAAGTACATTTGTTTCCCATTCGCCTTCGAATAGTGCTATTGGAGTACGGGTTGTTCATGTTTGTCCGGGGTGGCTCACACGTCGGCCTGGTACACCGGCCTCCCCTCGAACAGCGTGAGGAGGACCCTGGTGTCGCCCACCGCACCCGAGCCGACAGAGAGCACATCGCGATCGAGCACGATCACGTCGGCGAACTTGCCGACCGCAATACTTCCGGTTGTCGAACCCAATCCCACCGCGCGAGCGCCCTCAATTGTCATTACTTCGAGAGCGCGTTCAATGGGCAGGCTTTCCGAGCCTCGCTCAAGGACTCCCTGCAGGGCAGGGAACAAGTTCGGATCCGGGGCAATGATCCAGTCCGATCCGATCGTCAGATGCGCGCCGGCATCGTTCAACGTTCGAAAGCGAAAACCCGCGTCCAGGACCTGGAACTCGGGTTCCTTGCGGTGCCAGATCGCCGGCGACATCTCCGCGACAACGTTCAACCGCTGAAACCGTTCGACATCTGTTGGCGTGACAAATCCACAGTGCGCAACCTCATGAACCGGGCCGGCACCGTTGGTCTGCCGCACCTCCTCGATCACGTCAAGGGCGACTCGCACGGCTCCCTCGGCGCCGCAATGCAACTTAACGCTCAGGCCAGCGGCGTCGAACGCGCCGATGGCGGCGCGCAGTTCATCGCGTGGGATCAGAATCTTTGTGTCGTCGATCGCGCCAGAGTCGGTGATACCAGCCTGCGTGAAGTGCGGCGGCAGCGGGGCTCCGTCGAGCCAAAGCTTGATGAAATTCGTCCGGACGTGCTCGCTGTTGTACCTATGACGTTCCTGGATGGTCTCGTCCAAGTCATGCATGCTCGCCATGCCGAAACCTTCTTCGCGCCAAACCAGGTGGGCCGCGACGCGCACCGACAACTCACCCGCGGCGTCAATGAAGTTCAGCGCTTCAAGCTCCTGCCGGCTCGCCGACGCCTCCTGAACGGAGGTGATCCCGAAGCGGTTTGATGTCGCGGCAGCCCATCGGAGCACGTCCCGGTACACCCCCTCGGGACGGTCAGGAATCGCTCTCTTGACCGGCCAGGTCGCCTGTTCGACGAGCTCGCCGGTGAGTTCCCCCGTATCCGCACGACGCACATAACGCCCGCCTGGCGTGTCCGCGGTGGCGTCGCCGATACCGGCCAACTCCAGAGCGCGGGTGTTTGCCAGGCCATGATGAATCGTGTAGTCGTAGAGGAAGACTGGACGGTCCGGAAACGCTTCGTCCAGAAATTGCCGATCAAGTTCTCCGGCAGGAAAATTGAAGGGATTGATTTCACCGCCGACCACCCATTCGAACTGTCCATGGTCGGCGTCTCCTGCTAGGCAGCTCGACAGGTCGTGGACCACCCGGTCGGGGCCGGCGTCCGGGGCAAGCCGACACTCGTACCGAAACTTGAGCCCGCTGAATAGGAGATGGGTGTGCGCGTCGTGAATTCCCGGCATTGCCATCCGGCCCTGGAGATCCACTACCAGCGTATCGGCCGGAGCGGACGCCATGATGCTGTCGGTCGCGCCAACGGCAGCGATGGACCGGCCGGTGATAAGAAGTGCTTCCGCCTCCGGAAGATCGGAATCGGCCGTCCAGATTCGACCGTTCGTCAGTGCTATAGGCCGCGAAGAGGCCGCTTCGTCGATACGCGGCAATGGTGATGACATCGAGCACTTCTTCCATTAGGTATGCAAGAACGGATGTGCAACGACAATGGAGATCCCCCAGTTCCAACTGGGGTGGTGGGGACAGGTGTGGGCGATGATCGGGTGATGTGTCATCAGGTATCTAGGGATTGCTGACGACTACGAAGATCCTGACAGAGCAGCGATCCTTCGACTTGTGTCGCACGGCATGGCTCTTGATTGGGGCGGCACTCGGTTCGCGACGGACGGTCTGCCTGGACCAGGTCGCGACTGGCCCCGGTCCGCAGGATCGGGGCGAGCGGCGGTT
>DATFCF010000294.1:0-2953 GCA_035253445.1 Mycobacterium sp. | reverse complement strand
GCAGGGACAGGTCTACGCCGACGTCGACCCAACGTACGCCCGCTGACACCGCCGACATCCGGTGGTGCTCGCCGGCTCGCCGGTTCCACTCTCGGGCACATCGGGGCATCCGGGGGGGGGGCAGCACCCGAACCCCGCTTGATTGTCCTACCCGCGGAAGGCGTGCTGAACACGTACAACGAGATCCAGAGTCGGTCTCTTCATGCCAGAGTCGAGGGCACCAGACTTCCTCCGGGGTCGTCCGGAACGGATCGGAAGTCGCTGGGTTGGACGCGAACAGCGCGATCAGGAAGAAGTGGGGAATTTCGGACCGGGGGGACTGGTTTCCAGGGCGATGGAGACGCTCAGCGAGGGTACCGTACCGGGCTTGCCGATCGCGACACTGCAGCCCGGGGTTGACTGGTTCTGGCGGTACGGGTGTGTCATCGAGCGGGAGGGAGTGAAGCAGGTGTTCATCGGCGGCGCGTTGATGGGGCAGTTCGATGTCGCGGACCGCGACCGGGGCCCGCGCAACGTCCTGCTGGTGACGCTGGCGAAGGAGCCGACGATGCACTTGGGGCATCTGGCGCGAGCCTTCGGGGTCGGAGAGGAATACTTGCGGCGGCTGCGGCGGCTCGAGGAGCGGGAGGGGCTGGTCGCGGTGCTCAAGCCGGCGATGGGATGTGCGAAGCGCGATCTAGATCCGAAGAAGCGACGCGAGCTGCGCAAGCTGTTCGGGGCGGGCTGGAATGCGTCGGATGCGACGCGACGCCAGCGCGGCAAGCGCGTGAGCCGCGCGACGGTTCAGCGCGAGCGGCGGCGATGGCTCGCAGAGCAGCAGAGCGAGGCGATCGTGGCACCGGTGACGGCGGCGATCGCGACGGCGACCGGCGAGCAACTGGCGCTGTTCCCGTCGCTGGATCCTGCCGACAGCGCAGCGGCAACGACGTGGGAGACGAAACGGCCGCCGCCGAGCGGGCCTGAGCCTGTGGAGGCAACGGTGACGGCCGAGACCGCGACGGAGCCCGAGGCCATCACGGAGGAGTCAACGCCGAGCAACACCGAGGCTGCCGATGACATGCTGGGGGCAGGTGACGAACGAGACGGAGTGGTGGCGCTGCGCTCTCGTCCTGTGGTGGGGGGCGGGCTCGTGCAGCACGCCGGCACATGGCTGATGATGTCGCTCGCGCAGCGCGACGGTCTGCACGACGAGGTCGCCGAGCTCGGCGGTGGAGACAGCGAGCGGATCGCGATCGACGCGACGCTGGCCTCGTTGGCGATCGGCGAGCGAACTGTCGAAGGTGTGCGGCGACTCGCAACCCCGACGGGGCCGCAGCTGCTACGGACCGATCGCTCGCCGACGGCGAACACCGTGCGGCGCCGACTGTGGCAGTTCGCGAATGAACACGGCGCGACATTGATGGCGCGGATGGGTCGGCGGTACCTCGACGCCGCCCGTGGCGACGCCGATGCACCGGCGGTGTTCTACATCGACAACCATCTGCGGCCCTACTGCGGCGACGAGGTCATCCGCAAGGGGTGGCGGATGCAGGATCGGCGTGTTCTGCCCGGCACGACGGACTACTATGTTCACGACGAGGACGGCCGCCCGATGTTCCGCGTCGACGTGTCGTCACATGATTCGCTGAGCCAGTGGTTGATGCCGATCGCGGCACGACTGCGCGATGCGCTCGGGCCGGACGAACGGATCTTGCTGGCGTTCGACCGCGCAGGCTCGTACGCCGATGACATGGTCGCACTGCGCGACAGTGGATTCGAGTTCGTGGCGTACGAGCGGAAGCCGTTCGCGTTGCTGCCGGACACGGCCTTCGATCAGACGATCCAGATTCGCGGCACAGCCTACGGGCTACACGAGGATCGAATGAAGAATCTCGGCCGTGCGCGCGGGCGCGTGCGGCGCATTTCGTTGCGCACGCCGGACGGGGCGCAGATCAACGTCCTCGGCATCTCCCGTCTGCCGGCCGCGGCATTGGTCGGGATTCTCCTCGGGCGCGCCGGTAAAGATGACCCGAGCGGGCGCTGGGTCCAGGAGAACGGATTCAAGCACGGTGTCGAGCGGTGGGGCATCAATCAGCTCGATGGGCGCAAGGTCGAGCCAGTGCCACCGGGAACGATGATCCCGAATCCACGTCGCCGCCGGATCGAGCGTGCGCTCACGATCGCGCGGGCCGACGAGGGTCGCGCTCGCTGCGCACTCGCCGGGCTGGCGTCCGATGACGCTCGTCGTGAAGCGGTCGAGGGCGATCTCGCTGAAGCGATTCAGCGCCGCGTTCAACTCGAGCTGATGCGGCCCTTGGTGCCCAAGCACGCGCCAGTCGAGGATACCGAGCTGGCGGGCAAGCTGGTGCGGCACACGGGCCAGCTCAAGGCGGTCGTCGATACGATCCGTATCGTCAGCGCCAACATCGAGGCCGACCTCGCGGACATAATCGCTCCGTATATGAGACGTCCAAAGGAGGCCAAGAAGGTGATCGCCAACCTGTTCGCAGCACCAGGTCGCGTCGACGTCACCTCCAGTGACATCCGCGTCCGCCTGGCGCCGGCTGCGAACCGATCCGAACGGGCTGCCATACGTAGTCTGCTTGCTCAGATGATCGCGTCACAGCTCACGCTGCCAGGTGACTCGAAACGGCGCCCCCTCCGCTTCGAACTCCAACCCTTATGAGCAACCCCGAGGGAACTCTGGCGCCCTCTGGTGACGGCGGTGATGCCAGCCACCCCTTGACGTCGAGCGTGTGATGGACGATTCGTGGAGTGCTTCGGGTCGGCTTCGTCACTGGGTCCGACCAGGAGCACGACGTCGGCGGTGTTGGCGCACCGCCGGCGTCACCTACTTTCGGTGAGCGCCATGCTCAGCTCCGGAGGATCGGAGCAGCTTTCTACATCAGCCATCCGGACCGCGACCAGTCATCGAGCACGATGGCGACGGATCCGCTGAGCATCAGCCAGCCCG
>DATFCF010000293.1:0-4447 GCA_035253445.1 Mycobacterium sp. | reverse complement strand
CCGAATGCCCGCAGCTCGTCGGCCGGCCCGATCCCTGACAGTTTGAGCAGTTGGGGAGTGTTGAACGCACCGCCGGCCACGATCACCTCACGCGTGGCGACGGCGACCTCGGCGGGGCCGGGTGCAGCTGTCCTTACGTTCGGGTCGGCGCGGTACAGGTGCGTGCCGTTGACGAATTCGACGCCGGTGCAACGGTTTTGCTTGTCGAACAGAAGCCGGGTGGCGAAGCAACCGGAGAGAATCCGTAGGTTGGTGTCGGGCGAATCGGCCATTTCGAGTAGCGGCTCACGGGTGCCCCGCCGGTAGGCGGAGCCGATGGCCAGCGGGATGAGCCACAGCCCCAGCAGCGCGCCCTTGCGCTGCGCCGTCGCGATGTTGGGGTCGAACCACCGTCGCGACAACCGCTGCCAGGCTTTGAGCGGCTCGCCCAGCAGCCTGCTGAGTTCCTTCTCCGCGGCCGACTTCACGGCCCTGATGAGCTGTCTGTCCTTCGCCAGTAGGCCGGGCTTGACGATCGACGTCGGCAGCCAGCCGTCGAACCCGTGGCCGCGCAGGTCGAATACATCGAACAGTCGGCCGAGCGGGGCGAGCAGGGTGACAACCCATTTGCGCCGGTAGGTGCAACGTTCCAGGCGCTCGAAGTACTTGCGCATCGGCGCGGCGGCCCACGACGGATCTTCGGTGAGGTCGGCGATGGCATCCCAGTCGGAGTCATTCGGGCACACCATGATCATCGCGTTGTGCGCGGTGCACCCGCCGATCGTGGCCGCACGTGGATAGAGCACGCCGCCGCGTGCGGCGTCGTACTTGTGGTCGCGTTGGGCTTGGGTTTCGTCGTCGTAGTGCGAGACGAAGAAGTTCCACGACATATCCGCGGCCTCCGAAGCGAACGCGTGGAAAACCGGGACGTCGTAGACCAGGCCGGTGGTCCGCTCGCCGGCCTCGAGAACGATGACGCTGTGCCCCGCCGCAGCAAGACGCACCGCGAGCGGCCCGCCTCCCGCGCCGGACCCGACGATGACGTAGTCGGCCGTCGGTGACGAACTCATCGCGAGCGTGCCCGCCGCACCAGTAGGTTCAGCAGCACGGCCAACACCACGTTGATGGCAGACGCCGTGACAGCTAGCTTGGCACCCCGCGAGGGCAGCTCACCGCGCTTGAGCACCACGACGGCTGCGGCGGTGTCGGCGCCATGGACGAGTACGGCCTGCCGGACGAGGGGGTCGTGAGGATCGTCGTCGGCGCGCAGCAGCCCGACCCCGAGCAGGATGGTCCGCACGCCGAACAGTCGCAGCCCGTACCCCAGCCCGGGGCTGGTCCCGGTTTGCACGCCGAGGCGCCCGCCCAACACGTCCGGCGCGAACAGCGCCAACGTGCCGTTGACGAGGCGGATCAACCCCAGCGCGATACGAGTCAAACGTCCGGCGCGGCTGGTGAGTGAAGTCATGTTGGCCGACCTTCTGGTAGTTGCTGAGGTGCCCAGTGTGGAATTGGTATGCGCCGATGGCGTGAGTAGTCGACTACTTGTCCGTTTGCTGGCCGACTACTCGACCGCGCTGGCTAGGCGCGAAGCGGTCCAAGGTCGCGGAAAACGTCGCTCTGCGACAGTCCGGGGGGGACCGCCTGGTGGTGCCGCGATGGCGAATCGGTGAACACAGGTAGTCGAATACTCACGACGCTGCCGCCCGCGGCGGGCGAGTGTACGCGCACGAAGTGCGTCGTCGTCGAACCCGCCAAGGAGGAGTTCCGTGGTCGCAAGCCTTGTTCTCGTCGAAGGTGACGATGTCATCGAAGAGGACCTCATGATTCTCCTCACCAGAACCGAAGAGTTCCAGATTGGGCGGGTGGATGGTTTCGGCTTCGTCGTCCATTTCGTCACGAAGTCGGAGCGAGACCACGACGCCGCCATTGCGGCGCTCAGCACGGAGGTCCCCAACGTCACGGGGATTCTCACGCACGCCACCAAACATGCCGTCTAGCGCGGCGATGGCGGTGACACACTCGTTGGCGTGGCAGTAGAACTTGTACGCAGCGACCGGATGTTCTCGGGTGTGCCGTATGCCTACGCGGCGACCGAGCCGGAGACCGGCCTGATCTTCACCGCAGGTGCGTGTCCGCTCGATGAGCAAGGGTGCGTAGTTGCTCCCGGTGACATCGCAGCGCAGATGTGCCGAGCGCTGGCGAATCTGCGGATCACGTTGGAAGAGTGCGGCGCCGGGCTGCGCGACGTCCTCAAGACAACCGTCTATGTTTCCAGCAGCAATCGGGATGATCTCGTCGCCGCCTGGAACGAGGTCGCGGCCGGATTCGGCGACCACGACCCGCCCAGCACACTGGTTGGCGTAGCGGTTCTGGGTTACCCCGACCAGCTTGTGGAGATAGAGGCTGTCGCCGTCGCGCCAGGATCCTAGGAGGACGCGCGGCCGCGGGCCTGCTCGAGCTCGGCAACAAGCGCATCGACCTCGGCACGCCGCTCGGCCGCGACCGTCAGCGAGTAGAAGGTGCCGACGTTGACGATCACCTGCAGCAGCTCTTCCTTCTCGCCGCCGAAAATCTTTTTGCGGCGGCTGATTTCCTTGATCTGGGTCCCGGAGTACTGGTCGGCGGGATTGCGGCCGCGCGACGACCCGCTCCTGAGCTTCTCGACCCAGTTGCCGTCGACCACAATGCTCTCGCCGTTGATCCCGTCGATGCGAAACACGAGGCGATCCTAGCGGGTGTTACCGCCAATCCACCCCCACCGCCTGCGAATATGAGGTGGTGCAGATGGACCGCCAGCAGGCGCCGTTGGCCAACGTCATCGAGCTTGGCGTGCGTGACTTGGCAGCGCAGCGCGACTTCTACCGTGGCCTGGGTTGGCCGCAGCTCGAATCCGACGTGTTCACAGTTTTCGAGTTGCGCGGTGCGGTGCTTGCGCTGTTTCCCATCGAACGGCTAGCCGAAGAATCCCATGTGCCACCCGATTTCGGCGAGGGCGGCATCCGCTTCAGGATTGCGGTCATCGCCGAGCGCCCAGAGGATGTCGACGATATCGCTCGCCGGGTCCGCGCGGCGGGAGGGACCGTCACCAGGGAACCTGCCGACGCGGATTTCTTCGAAGGACGTTCGATGTATTTCTCCGATCCCGAGGGCCACTGCTGGGAGGTGGCCTGGACACCACCTCACAACCCGATCGTTGCCGCCGCACGTCGCGCGGCGCGACGTTAGGACCCGGCGCCAGCTGGCTGCACACCCCTGGCCCGAGGTGCGCACGGCGGCCTTGGCAGACTGTGCGCATGGCACAGATAACGTTGCGTGGAAATTCGATCAGCACGGTGGGGGAATTGCCGGCGGTTGGGTCGCAGGCCCCCGGCTTTGCACTGACCGGCTCGGATCTCGGCGCGGTCAGTAGCGAGCAGTTCCGCGACAAGCCCGTCCTGCTGAACATCTTTCCCTCGGTGGATACCCCGGTCTGCGCAGCGAGCGTGCGGACCTTCAACGAGCGCGCTGCGGGAAGCGGTGTCTCCGTGCTGTGCGTATCGAAGGATCTGCCGTTCGCGCAGAAGCGGTTCTGCGGTGCGGAGGGTATCGAGAACGTCACGACCGCATCGGCGTTCCGCGACAGCTTCGGCGAGGACTACGGCGTCACCATCGCCGACGGACCAATGGCAGGGCTGCTTGCGCGGGCCATCGTGGTGGTCGGTACCGACGGCAACGTCGCCTACTCAGAACTGGTGCCCGAGATCGCCACTGAGCCCGATTACGACGCGGCGCTGGCGGCACTGAACTCGTCGACTTAGGTTCGCGAGGAGGCCCGCGCTTTTCGTCGCGCTCGAATCGTGACTGAGCCGCAATAGGCGGTTGACCAGCAATGGGTCACCGTTGCGTCACGGTATGGCAACTCATTGGCCTTGTGCCACACGGCAATTAGGGCGATGGCACGATTGTGTTGTACAAGTGTTTCTTGTGACTGTTGTCAATCACAGTCAGCACAACGTGTTCGCGCCAAGGTCGCAGAGAGTTGGATTTCGGATGAGACGCATCTATGCCGTCGTGATCAGTCTCGCCCTCTTGGCGGTGACGCCAGGTGTCGCGGCCGCTTACCCGTACCCACGGCCAGCGGGCAACCAACAGGCGATCGATTACGTGATAGCACGGGCACTTGGGCAGCGCGGCGTTCCTTTCTCGTACGGAGGCGGCAACGCCTCTGGGCCGACCCGGGGGAGCGGCACTGCTGCAAACGCTGTCGGATTGGACCCAGCTGGCAATGTCGTCGGACTAGACCCGGCCATCAACGTCGTCGGATTCGACGCGTCTGGTCTCATGGTGTATGCCTTCGCCGGCGTTGGCGTCAAACTGCCCCGGTCCTCGGGGGAGCAGTACAAGGTCGGCCAAAAGATCCCACCCGATCAGGCGTTGCCGGGCGATCTGATCTTCTTTGGCCCCGACGGCAGCCAGAGTGTCGCGC
>DATFCF010000292.1:0-4740 GCA_035253445.1 Mycobacterium sp. | reverse complement strand
CCGGAGAACTCGGCGACCGAAGAACCGAGCGAATCCGCGCAATCAGAGGCCGAAGACCCCGAGCCCGCTGACCCCGAGCCCCCTGCCGACGAGCCCGACGACGATCCCGGCGCTGAAACCGACGGCGCAGCGGCTTAGCGGCACATGCTGGCACAGTCGTTTGTATGGCCGTTTCGACCAATCGCGATTACTGGAACCACAACACCGCCTACCACCGCTGGTTGATCGACATCGCCGCGCAACGCCGCGGCGACGTTCTGGACGTGGGCTGTGGCGACGGGCTGCTCGCCCAGCGGCTCGCCCCGGTGTCACGGTCGGTGACGGCAATCGATCCCGACGCCGACGCCGTACTGCGCGCCGCCCACCGACTCGCCGCGCACGAACACGTCGGCGTATCGCGGGAGGCGTTCGAGACCTATACCCCTGAACGCAAATTCGACCTCATCACGTTCGTCGCGAGCCTTCATCACATGGACCTGCGCGCGTCGCTGGTGAAGGCACGGGACTTGTTGGCACCGTCGGGCCAGATTGCGGTGGTCGGCTGTGCGGCCAACAAGACTGTGCGCGACTGGGTTTGGGCGGTGCTGTGCGTGCCCGCGGCCCGGTTCGGATCTTGGTGGCATTCGGAAACGCGCGACGTCGGCGTCGTCGTCACGGAACCGCGTGAAGGTCTCGACGAGATTCTTCGAGTCGCCTCCGACGTTCTGCCCGGTGTGTCTGTGCGACGGGCGCTCTACTACCGCTACCTGCTGCGGTGGGTCAACGATTCGGCCACCGGGACCTGAACCAGCCGATACAGTGACCAGGGTGAACAGCGGGCTACGGCACGGCCTTCGCACGCTGGCGGCACTCGCGGCCTGCGCAGCGCTGCCAGTGACCGCCTTCGCCACGTCGGCCCCTTCGCATGCAGGTACCTACGGGAGCAACGGCGTCTTCGGCGTCGACCCCACGCAGGGCGAAGGATGGGTGACCGCCTACATCCCGCCGGGCAGGTATCGCGTCGACCAGGCGCCGAGCATGTACCCGTATCAGAGCGCTCCCGGCTTCTGGCTGCGGTGCCATAACTACTTGTGCGCCCCCAACTACCCCGGACACATCATCGCCAGCGGCGAGGCGATACGAGACGTCCCCACGTTCATGGATGTCCTGCCCAGTGATGTCGCGGTATCGCTCAACAACGTCACCTTGACCTCCGCCAACTGAGACCGGCCAGGCCTCCACTATCCGAGAACTTTCGCCTCAATTCTGTCGGCGATATCGGCGGCTTGCGTGATCGCAGCTTGCTGCTGCGGCTTACATGCCTGGATGTCGAGGATCACGTTGGCGGCAAGGGCAAGCGCCCGCTGGCACGACCGGCTCTGGTCACCGGTACCTCGGGTGTACGGCATGGCGAGCTGGGTGTCGGTCTTGGTGAGGTCGCCGCTAACCCACGCCGGCAGCATCTGTGCGTTGAGCTGGATGTTGACCTTGTGATTGGTGCACTTCGACCATCGGTCTGCCGACTCGGTGAAGAACTCCCGCGCCCCATCGGCGGTGCGGTACGAGACGACGGATTGAACGACGAGAGTGTCCCACTGGTCGGTGTCCGGCGCCCGAAGTAACTGTTGGCGAACGGATTTCCAATGACTTTGGTCGTAAACCGGGGCCTCGTTGACTTGCCAGACTCCCAGGCAGTTGAGATTTGGCAAGAGGTTGCGGTGATCGGCCATCTGGGAGACGGGCTGATGTGGTGTCATCCCATTGGTGCCCATCACTTCGTTGACAGCTTCGGCGCTCAGGAGCAATCCGGTGAGCGCGGAGTCCGGAACCGATTTCGGCGATTCCGTTGCCCCGGTCGCCGACCCTCCCGTGCAGCCGGTGAGGATGAAGCTGAGCACGAGCGGCCCAACGATAAAGCGTCTCACCGGATTTAGGCGTGCGTTCCGGCTGCGGCACAGGCCATCTGAACATTGGTGGCCTGATTGTTCATTTCGGTCGCGGTGGAGTTCAAGCTATCGCCGGGAATGCGCAACCCCATCTTGACGAGCAGCTTCGTCGCGCCGAGCGACCAAGTCCGCATCGGATTGGCGATATCGGGCTGCAAGCCAGGGGTGTTCGCGGCGCTCATCGCCAAGGCGGCGGATTCCCGCAGCGCGGTACGGCCCACCACGTTGCTGCTGCTCACCGCTGGGTTCGAGTAGTCAGAACCTTCGAAGGCTTCGGCGAAGTCCTCGTAGTACACCGAGGAGCCATCCAGTACCTGGGCGAACTGCGCGCAGGCCGCCAGCGCGGGGGCACCGGCGTCGTCAGACGTCGGCGCCGCGGCTACCTGCACAGGACCCGGCATCGACGGATCGATCGTCAAGTCGTCGGCGAAGGCCGCGGGACTGGCCGCCACAGCGAACCCGAACGCGATGAAGGATGCGACCAACGTTCGCTCGTATCTGAATGACGACGGCAACGGTTCCTCCATAGTTAATCGCTTGAAATTTACTGTTTTTCGCCCGCCGCGTATCGGGGGCACTACTACAAGCCACACACCCCCGCAGACGAAGCCCCCTTCAGCCTCGAGGCCAGTTAGTCGGAACTACCGTCGGGTGTTCAGATGTCCGGATCGTGAACAACCGCCCAACGGCTGACCTCCAATCGCGGTCCATTTGTGATCGTGAAGCTGTGAGCTTGCTTGGAGCTCAATTCATTACACAGTCGGCCCAGAGACCCCCACTCGATGGGAACAGGGCTGGAATTGTTCTTCGTCCGTTTGCCATTTGGAAACCTAGCCATTGGAAGCTCCCTGGCGACAGAACCGTTGGATCCCCTGGATTCCGACCACGAGAGGCGTCATCCAAACCATGTTGACTCGTTTTGCCATACTGGCTGCCTGCATGCTGATCCCGGTGGGGACCGCGCCGCTCGCGTTGGCGGAGCCGGCTCCACCCGCGGATCCCGTTGCTCCGGTGAATGCCACCAACCCGCTCCCGCCTGAGGGCGCGGTCCCCTCGGGCCCTCCCGGAATCCTTGATACACCAGACGGTTGGCACCTCGAGGTCTCAGGCAGCAACGAGACACAGCTGCCCGTCGCGCCGCTGACCACCGCCATCTCGTCGCGCGAGTACCTGGTGGCAGGCACATTCACCGGGAAGATCACCGGCGGTGGCAGCACGAAGCTGACCGGCGGATCATTCGAGGCCGGCGAGCAGATCGGCTGCGGCATCATCTCCGATGAGACGGAAATCAACCCCGGTGCCAGCTTCACCCCGGGCATCGGCATCCCCTTCACCGGTAACGCCACCGGCGCCTTCGGCATCAGCCTTCAGGGCAAGGTCTACTTGAAGCCCGGCACGGTGACGACAGTGGCCATCGACAAGAAGAAGTTCAAGGGCACCTCAACTCGTATCACGATCACCGGCGTCCGCATCAAGACAGACCAGTGCGCCGGCCAGTCGTTCATCCGCTCGTACGCAACGCTGACGGCATCGACCGACAACACAGATGACGTCATCACGTACCTCGGCGTCACCAAAGCCGTTTAACCCCAGTCGAACTCGAACGGAAGAATGACATGTTGAATCGTATTGCCACACTGGCTACTTGCATGCTGATCCCGGTCGCGGCCGCGCCGATCGCGTCGGCTCAACCGCCTGCCGATGCCGTCGGGCCGCCGCCGGACAACGGAGTGGTCGCGTCGGCCGAGCCGGGTATCGTCACGACACCGGACGGCTGGGTGCTGACCGTCCTCGCCAAGGACGAGACTCAACTGCCGGTGGCACCGCTGACAACCGCGGTCTCATCGCGTGAATACCTCGTGGGCGGCACGTTCACCGGAACGGTCACGGGTAAGGGCAAGACCACGCTGAGCGGCGGGACGCTCGAGGCCGGATACCAGATCGGTTGCGGCATCGAACTCGGCCAGGTCCGTCTCATCGGCCAGGTCGGTGTCGGCACCTCGGGTTCTTCGATCACCGGCGGCCTCATTCCGACGGGCGTCACCTTCCCGATCTCCGGCACGATCGAGATCCACGCCAAGCCCGGCACGGTGTCGACCGTCACGGTCGACAAGAAGGAGTTCAAGGCCGCGCCGGTGCGCGTCACCCTCAAGGACACCCACATCAAGGTCGACGGCTGCGTCGGTCAGTCGTTCCTGCGGTCGTATGCGACGCTGACGAGCGCGACCACAGACACTGACGACGTCGTCGCCTACTACGGCGTCACCAAGTCAGTCTGACGTCAAACATGCATCTGAACCGAAAGCGAGAAGCGTTCGCGCACATCGCGGCAATCGGTTTCGTCGCACTCGCAGCGGCGGTCGCCTTCCCGGCGACCGCCGCTGCGGAGCCTCCACCACCGCCTCCGCCGCTGCCCCTGCCCGGGGAACCCGCGCCCCCGCCGCCTCCAGGTCCGCCCGTGCCGGTACTCGGCGCGCCGCTCGGGCCTAGTGGGCTTGGGGTGCTGGCTCAGAACGGCGAACCGGGTGTTCCCGGCGCGCTCGGGGCACCCAATGTCCCCGGGCTGGATTCCACCACTGTCCTGGGCCAGAATGCGGTTCCCGCGGCGCCGGGCGTGGATCCCGGGGTTGTCCCGAACCTCAACGTGTTCAACAACTCTTACGGGCCTCAGCAGTGCTTGGTGCCCTCGGCGCCAGGTCAGTGCGAGCAGTTCGATGTGGCTCCGGGCCAAGAGAATTCGGACGTCAGCCGTCGGGAGTGGCTGGGCCGCTACGTCGATATGTACCGCGCCGGGATGCTCAAGGGCGGACTTCTG
>DATFCF010000291.1:0-9240 GCA_035253445.1 Mycobacterium sp. | reverse complement strand
AGGAACAGGAAGCCCACCATCACCTTGATGGTGCAGTTGCCCCACAATGCGGTAATGATGTTGCGGCCCAACGGTTGTCGGGCGGCACCCGACGGATTGTAATGCTCGGGATGTCTGCGTAGCTCCCCGCTGCGGCCGTGGTAGGACAGCGTCGCGGGAACTTCACCCGCGGTGCACTCCACCCACTTGGGTATGCGCATCGACAACGCTGCGCCCGCCACCGTCGCCGCGACGATGACGTACAGCGCCCCCGGTAGATGCAACAGATTGAAGCCGTATTCCGCGGCCGCGGCGATCGCGCCGCCCACCAACGTGCCGCCGAGTAGACCGAACATCGTCAGCCGCGAGTTCACCCGCACCAAGTCGATCGTCGGGGGCAGCACACGCGGGGTCACCGCACTGCGCAGCACGCTAAACGACTTGGACAGCACCATCATTCCCAGCGCGCACGGATAGAGCACCCACGAAGGGAAGCTGCCGGTGGCACCGTCGTAGTTCGCGATCAGCACCACCGCCAACGCCGTACGCAACATGAACGACGTGGCCAGCGCGACCCGGCGGCCGTGCTGCAAGCGGTCCAACGCGGGCCCGATCAACGGTGCAATGACCGCAAACGGCGCGATGGTGATCAAGAGGTACAGCGCGACCTTGCTCTTGCTTTCCCCGCTGGCCGCGGCGAAGAACAGCGTGTTGGCCAGTGCGACGGCCATCGCGGCGTCGACGGCGAAGTTCGCGACCACCGGCCAGGTCAGCGCGGTCAGACCGGATTTGTCGGCACCGTCGGCGGTGGCGGCCCGGTGCACCAGGCCGTACATCTTCGAACCCATTTCTCGGCTGCGCTGCGCGGCCGCTCGCGTGACGGTGACCTTCTGTCCCGCGGCGGCACCGACATTGGGCGGTGTGTCGGAGTACTCCCTGGACGGTTCGTTCAGCGGCGGCAGCCATCTGTTGGCGCTCGGCATGGACCGGCGCGACCGGCGATAGCCGCCGTCAATGCCGGGGTCGCTGGGATAGTTGGCCATGCCGGGATGCTCCCCAGCACGCGGGTGGGCCGAATCGCCGGGTGGGCGCGGCGGGTAGTAGCGGGGGTCACGCCGCGATCCGGTCACACAAGAGATTCTCCCCCATGGGGGCGGTAGCGGGCATGCAGGCGACCGGTGTGGCTACACGTTCGCCGGTCAGGCACTATTGGTGGCGATGGACAGCGTGACCGACACAACCGACCGCCCCGACCTGGAGGCGGTGCTGATGGGCGCCGTCGAGCAGGCGCGCGCGGCGATCGTGGAGTACAGCGGCGAAAACACCGTCGGGGAGTACCTGGGCGCCACCCTCGAGGATCCGACGGCGGCCACGCACCGGTTCCTTGCCGATATGCCGGGATACCGCGGCTGGCAGTGGGCCGTCGTGGTGGCGGCCTGGCCCGGTGCCGACCACGCCACCATTAGCGAAGTGGTGTTGGTTCCGGGGCCGACGGCGTTGCTGGCGCCCAAGTGGGTGCCGTGGCAGGAGCGGATCAAGCCGGGTGATTTGACCCCTGGCGATCTGCTCGCACCGCAGTCCGACGACCCCCGGCTGGTGCCCGGTTACATGGCCACCGGCGACCCGCAGATCGACGAGCTCGCGGTGGAGGTCGGCTTCGGCCGCAGGCAAGTGCTCAGCCCGTGGGGACGGGGCGAAGCCGCGCAGCGTTGGCACGACGGGGATTACGGTCCCGGCTCGGCGATGGCACGGTCCACTCGGCGCGTGTGTCGCGACTGCGGTTTCTACCTTCCGCTGGCAGGCGCGCTGAACTCGATGTTCGGCGTTTGCGGCAACGAGTTAGCCGCCGACGGCCACGTGGTCGACGCCGAATACGGTTGCGGCGCACACTCGGACACTCCGCAACCGCCTGGCACAGGGACGCCGATGTACGACCCCTACGACGACGGTGTTCTCGACCTCGCCGAACCGCCGGACTAGCTTTCGGCCGCCGCCTTGATGCGGGCCAGCGACTGGTTCATGCCATCGACGAGTTCACGCTCGAAGTTCGGTACTCCGCCCATCAACGCGTTGACTGACATATTGGAGAAAGCCTTGACGCCGTTCTCGGCGTGACGGGTCTGGACCACGCGCGTGCCGGTGTCGGTGGGCTCGAGCTCGTAGCTCCAGATCGCATTGTTCTGATGGACGCGGAACGCCAGCTTCTTCTCCGGGATGACCTCGGTGACGGTGCACGTCGTCGGCCAGAACATGAAGTTGCGACGGTTGAGGTTGAACGTCCTGGTGCCTTGGCGCAGCGGGCCGAACGCCTTCATCAACCGGTACTGCGGGCTCCATTGCGGCATCCGGTTGAAGTCGGAGACCAACGCCCACACCTTCGAGACCGGTGCGTTGATGTCGATCTGCGCTTGCAACAGCGGTGCTGCCATTGCGTCCCCCTTCTGTTCTTCAGTCCAGACCGCCTTGTGCGCCACGGGATCCGCGGCGCACGGCGTGACGTTGCCATAGAAAGATCGATGTGCCGAGGGCGCCAACGCCAAGCCCGGCGATCGTGATTGGCCGCCAGTCGTGCAGTCCGGGGACGGTGAAGGCCAGCACCACGGCGATCGCCCAGCCCGTGGCGATCACCACGATGACCGGCCAGGGCTTGAGCAGCATGGCTGGCAGCGGGGGCGGTTCGGGGCTCATCGAAGACAACGTAACCGATTACGCGTACGTCAGAAATGCCCGCGGTTTCGCCGGTAGTTCTACAGATCCACTAGGTAAACTTTGCCTCGTGAAAGACCACGACGGTCGGCTGGCGAGTGATTTGTCGCTGGCGGTCATTCGTCTCGCTCGCCAATTGCGGTTCCGCCGCCCGGAATCCCCGGTTTCGCTGTCGCAGCTGTCAGCGCTGTCGACGCTTGCCAAGGAGGGGGCGATGACGCCTGGCGCGTTAGCCGATCGGGAGCGGGTACGCCCGCCCTCGATGACGCGGGTCATCGCGTCGCTGGCTGAACTCGGCTTCGTCGCGCGCGCCGCGCACCCCGTCGACCGCCGGCAGGTGCTGGTGTCGGTGTCACCTGCAGGAACGGACCTGATCGAGGCCGAGCGTCGCGCCAGCCAGGAGTGGCTGAAGCAACGGCTGGCTCGGCTCGACCCCGATCAACGCAATACGTTGCTGATGGCCGCCGACCTGATGTCGGCGATTGTTGACGAAAGCGCGTGAGCCCCAACATAATCGACGTCACCGATCCTGCCGACCCCCGGCTCGACGACTTCCGTGACCTGAACAGCGTTGACCGCAGGCCGGATCTGCCAAGCGGCAAGGGGTTGGTGATCGCCGAGGGCGTGCTGGTCGTGCAGCGCATGCTGGCGTCGCGGTTCGTCCCGCGGGCGCTGCTGGGCACCGACCGGCGTCTTGCCGAACTGTCATCCGACCTGGACCGCGTCGACGCACCATATTACCGGGCGGACGCCGATGTGATGGCTGATGTGGTCGGATTCCATCTGAATCGCGGGG
This sequence comes from Mycobacterium sp., assembly GCA_035253445.1. Taxonomy (GTDB): domain Bacteria; phylum Actinomycetota; class Actinomycetes; order Mycobacteriales; family Mycobacteriaceae; genus Mycobacterium. The sequence goes on along the minus strand of DATFCF010000291.1, from coordinate 5,759 downwards.
TGCTGGCGTCGGCGTCGCGCCCGCCGGAACTGACGGTGAGCCAGGTGCTCGACGGCGCCCACACCGTCGCGGTGCTGGAAGGCGTGAACGACCACGAGAATCTCGGCTCGGTCTTCCGCAACGCGGCCGGCCTCGGCGTCGATGCGGTGGTGTTCGGCAGTGGCTGCGCCGACCCTCTGTATCGGCGCGCTGTCCGGGTCTCGATGGGACACGCGCTGCTCGTGCCGTATGCATGGGCGACCACATGGCCGCAGGATCTCGAGTTGCTGCGGGACAACGGGTTTCGGCTGCTGGCCATGACCCCTGACTCGTCGGCCAGTACCCTTCCGGAGGCGATGACGGCGCTTGCCGACGACCCGGTCGCGATTCTGGTGGGCGCCGAAGGTCCAGGGCTGACCGAACGGGCAATGCGGGCGAGCGATATGCGGGTGCGCATCCCGATGTCGCGGGGCACCGACTCGCTCAACGTCGCGACGGCGGCGGCGCTGGCGTTCTATGAACGAGCTAGGCTCGCGCCGGTGGGCAGGGAGCGAAGTGAACCGGGGGACGATGCCACGTGACCGACGACTCGACGCCGTGGGCAATGGGTTTGACGGTGGCCGCTTTCGTCGCCGCGGTGACCGGCGCTGCCGTTGTCGTGCTGAGCGTGGGCCTGACGCGCGTGCACCCGTTGCTCGCTGTCGGGCTCAACCTGGTGGCCGTCGGCGGGTTGGCGCCCACGGTGTGGGGATGGCGCAAGCTGCCGGTGTGGCGGTGGTTCGTGCTGGGCTCGGCCGTTGGTGTGACAGGGGCGTGGCTGGCCCTGCTGGCCATGGCCGTTGGGGGATAACGGAATTCAGCCGATGAGCGCTTCGGCCAGCCGTGCTCGCCACGTCGCCAGGTCGTCGACGCCTTGTATCCGCAGTACCACCTGATCGGCGCCGGCCGCACGGAACTCGGCGATGCGCGCCGCGACGGCGTCCAGGTCGCCCCAGGCCACGATCCCATCGAGCAAGCGGTCGCTGAGGTCGTCGACGTCGGATTCGGAGAATCCCTGGCGCAGTAGGTTGCGCCGGTAGCCGCCGACTTTCGTCAGGAAGTCCAATGTCCCCGCAACCGCCCCTCGGGCGGACTCACGGTCGGTGACGGGGGCGACCATCACCAGCACCGCCAGCGAGCGGTCCGCCCCGAGCACCGCACGCGCGTCCGCTATGTACGACGGCGTCACGAGGAACGGATACGCGCCGCCGGCCCGATCGCGGGACAGTGCAAGCATCTTTGAACCCAATGCGGCCAGCACCCGCGCGCCAGCCGGGACGCCAGCGGCGTCCAGCTCGTCGAGGTACGTGTTGAGAGTCTCGAGGGGATGAGCATTGTGTGCGCCGCCGAGTCCAACGATGAAGCGGCCCCGGTGGTCACGCTGCAGCGATTCGTACGTCGCGACGACATCGGCGGCGGGCACGCTGGACACGGGGATGATCCCGGTGGCGACGGGAATGGTCTTGGTGGCGCGCACCGCCACCTCGAGCATCGGCAGGTTGCCTGATCGCCACAGTGCGGAGAAGCCGAGGCTTTCCGCGTGCTGCGCCTCGTCGGCCACAACCGCGGCGTCGTCGGTGTCCGGATAGCTGCTAGCGAGGCCGATCGGCCCAAGCGTGGTCATGTCGACGCACGTTAAGACCTCAACGACACTTCAGGTCAAGGCCGGCCGTCAGCGCTGACCGCTCGAGCGCACGCCGAGCAGCACGTCCTCCCACGCCGGCACCGCGGGCTTGCCCTTGCGGGCGCGCGGCTTGGGCGTTGCGGGTGGCTCGGGCGCTGGCTCGGGGGTCTCGAGCGGCAAGTGTGGCTCGGGCTCCTCGAAGGCGAGCGGTGCGACCGCGGCAACCGGCCGCAGCGGGCGGGCGAAGTCCGGATCGATCAGTTCACACGCCGCGTCGTCGAAAGCGGTGGCGGTGCCGCCGTGCGCACCGGGGATGAACCGGAAGTGCGCGATGTTGTCGGACATGCCCGCCTTCCAGGCCAGCTGCACCGTCCAGCGGCCGTCCTCGTTGCGCCAGGCGTCCCAGTTGGTCGCATCGGGGTCGAGGCCTCTGGCGATCAGCGCTGCCGTCACCGTCTCCAACAACGTCAGCACCGAGGGGCCGTCGGCAAGCACCGGATGCGACGCGGTTGCCAGCTCTGCCGCGCGGGCGCGCTCAAGCAACACCGGATGGGCAAACCTCTCGACGCGCGCGACATCCGCCCCAGCCGCCTCGGCGACCTGTTCGACGGATGCGCCGGCGCGAATCTTGGCTTGAATCTCCTTGGGACGCAGCATGCTTGGAACCTCGGCATCGGATTGGGATTGAATCGAGCCGGTCTTCTCGCCGCGCACCGCGGCCCGCAACCGGTCGTCGGACCGCAGGACGAACTTCTCGCCGGAGTCGTCGGTCTCGCAGATGATTCGTTTGCCGTCCACGTCCAGTCCGACGACTTTGAGTTCTCGCATACCGACCTCCTCCGGGCGAGCGCCAAGCCCGATTAGCACGTCACCCTACTTCGTTATCTGGCCGTAACCGGGTAGACACGCTGGAGGTCAGAGGCGTTCCACGACCCAGTCGACGCATGAGGTCAGCGCGCTGACGTCGTCCGGGTCCACCGCAGGGAACATGCCGACGCGCAGCTGGTTGCGGCCGAGTTTGCGGTACGGCTCGGTGTCGACGACGCCGTTGGCCCTCAACGTGGCCGCGACAGCGGCCGCATCAACGTCGTCGGAGAAGTCCACAGTGCCCACGACCTGCGAGCGCAACGCGGGGTCGGCGACGAACGGGGTGGCGAATTTCGACGCCTCGGCCCATGAGTACAGCCGCTGCGAGGAGTCCGCGGTGCGCTTGACGGCCCAGCCCAGCCCGCCGTTGCCCAGCAACCAGTCGAGCTGCTCGGCCAGCAGGACCAGCGTGCCGATCGCGGGGGTGTTGTAGGTCTGGTTCTTCACACTGTTCTCGACCGCGATCGGCAGCGACAGGAAGTCGGGCACCCACCGCCCGGACGCCGCGATCGCCTCGATACGGGCCAGTGCGGCGGGGGAGAGAATCGCGATCCACAGTCCGCCGTCGCCGGCGAAGTTCTTCTGCGGCGCGAAGTAGTACGCGTCGGCCTCGGTGATGTCGACGGGCAGACCGCCGGCCGCCGACGTCGCATCGATGGCGATCAACGCGTCACCCGATCCGTCAGGGCGCTCGACCGGCACCGCGACACCCGTCGACGTTTCGTTGTGCGCCCAGCCGATCAGGTCGACGGTCGGGTCGGCCTGCGGCTTGGGAGCGCTGCCGGGATCGGCCTTGATGACGATCGGGTCGCCGACGAACGGGTTCTTCACGACGCACGAGGCGAACTTCGAGCTGAACTCGCCGTAGGTCAGGTGCAGCGAGCGCTTGTCGATCAGCCCGAACGCCGCGGCATCCCAGAACGCCGTCGAGCCGCCGTTGCCGAGGATGACCTCGTAGCCGTCGGGCAGCGAGAACAGCTGCCGCAGCCCGTCGCGGACCCGGCCGACCAGATTCTTCACCGGCGCCTGCCGGTGCGACGTCCCGAACACGTCACCTGCCGCGGCGAGTGCCTGCAGCTGCTCGGGCCGGACCTTGGACGGCCCGCACCCGAAGCGTCCGTCGTTCGGCTTGATGTCGGCGGGGATCGTCAGTTCGGCCATGGCTCCTAGGGTAGTGAGCCATGGATCCGCTACGGGAACGGGAGCTGGCCAGCCAGGCTTTGGACGCCGTCGCGAAGGCCGCGGCGGGCTACCTGACCGGGCTGGACGAGCGGCTTGTCTCTGATCCGGCCGCCATGGCGCTGTTGGCCGACCTGAAACAGCCGTTGCCCGACGACGGTCTCGGCACATTGGATTCGATCGACGAGCTGCTGCGCGTCGGCACCGCCGCCGCCACGCATTCGGCCGGGCCGCGCTTCTTCCACTTCGTCATCGGCGGAACGACGCCAGCCGCCACCGCCGCCGACTGGGTGGCCGCGCTGCTCGACCAGAACGCCGGGCTGTGGACGTCGTCGCCGTTGGCGACCACTCTCGAGACGGTCACGCTCGGCTGGCTGAAGGACTTGTTCGGGTTGCCGTCCGATTGGGGCGGGGTGCTCACACCGAGTGCGACGTTCGCCAACCTCACCGGACTTGCCGCCGCGCGACAGTGGTGGGGCGCCAAGCACGGCCGCGACATCACCGTCGACGGGTTGGCCGGGCTGCCCGCCATGCCGGTACTGGCCAGCGGGTACGTGCATGCGAGCGTGCGAAAGGCGCTGCAGATTCTCGGTGTCGGCCGCGACACCGTCGCGGTGTACAGCCGCGATGACGCCGGACGCGTCGACCTCGACGCGATGGACGGCGCACTGCAGCGGCTCGACGGACCCGCCGTGATCGTCGGGTGCGCCGGTGAGGTCAACGCGGGTGACTTCGACCCGATCGACGCCATGGCCGACCTCGCCGAAAAACACGGCTGCTGGCTACATGTCGACGGCGCGTTCGGCTTGTTCGCCGCGTTGTCGCCCCGCACCGCGCATCTGGTCGACGGTGTAGCGCGCGCCGACTCTGTCGCCGCCGACGCACACAAGTGGCTCAACGTGCCCTACGAGAGCGGCTTCGCGTTCGTCCGCGACCCACGCGCGCTCACCGACGCGTTCGGCTCGTTCGGTGTGCCGTATCTGGCGTCCGTCGACGACACGCAGATCGACTACAACCAGCTCGGCCCGGAGTCCTCGCGGCGCGCCCGCGCGCTGCCGATCTGGGCGACGCTGCGCGCCTACGGGCGCAACGGACACCGAGCGATGGTCGAACGCCACCTTGACTTGACCGCCCACCTCGGCCGCCTCGTCGAGGACGCGCCTGACCTCGAGCTGCTGGCCCCGGTCCAGCTGTGCATCGCGTGTTTTCGATACCGGCCGCCGGGTGTTCCCGAGGAGCGGCTCGACGAACTGAACTCGCGACTGGGGCGCGAATTGCTTTCCGACGGAAGGGTTTACGTCGGCACCACCGTCTATCGCGGCCATGTCGCGCTGCGGCCCGCCATCGTCAACTGGCGCACCACGCAACGGGATATCGACCTGCTCGTCGATGTGGTGCGCGAAATCGGATCGCGGATCTAGCGACTTGTGTGCGTTGAGGAGCGCTCACCGCAACAGGACGCACACAAACCGCAGTCTTAGGGGATGGACATTTATGCGATACCTGCGGTACCGTTGTACACCAAGCCGGTAAATGTAAACCTCATGGGAGGCTTCAAATGGCTCGGACGCGCGTGGTCAGGCGCTGGCGGCGCAACATGGATGTCCTCGACGACGCCGAGTACGTCGACATGCTCACCACACTGTCTGAGGGGTCAGTGCGGCGCAACTTCAATCCGTACACCGACATCGACTGGGGCTCACCGGAGTTCGCTGTCATCGAGAACGACGAGCGCTGGATCCTGCCCGCGACCGATCCGCTGGGCCGCCACCCCTGGTACCAGGCGCAGCCGGTCGAACGTCAGATCGAGATCGGCATGTGGCGCCAGGCCAATGTCGCCAAGGTCGGTCTGCACTTCGAGTCGATCCTGATCCGCGGCCTGATGGAGTACTCGTTCTGGACGCCCAACGGCTCGCCGGAATACCGATACTGCCTGCACGAGGCGGTCGAGGAGTGCAACCACACCCTGATGTTCCAGGAGATGGTGAACCGCTCGCTTGCCCGATCCGCCGCCCGTCGCCGAACCGGTTCCCACGCCGCGTCCGGCGGCCAAGGTTCCACAGCGCCGGTT
>DATFCF010000290.1:0-4185 GCA_035253445.1 Mycobacterium sp. | reverse complement strand
TGGCCAGGATCGTCGAGACCTGGCTGGTCCGGATGTCGCCCGGCTTGGGCACATCGACGATCAGGTAGGCCATCCCGAACGTGATGAGCGGCAGCACGATCAACACGGCCGCCGCCACATAAAGCCCGCGGCGCACCAACTTCCAGTTGATCTGCTGGGGCGAGCTCCGCCGAGGCGGGGGAGGACCGCCGGGTGGCCCGCCCCCGCCGGGCGGCTGGCGCGGAGGCGGAGGGGGCGGCTGTTTCGGGGCGGGCGTGCCGTCGAGCGCCGCCTTGACGACGTCGATCGGATCCCGCAGGTGCGCCGGCGGCGCATTACGGACGACGGGAATGACTGCGGTCAGCCGGTCATCGGGTGAAGCGCCAGGCGGACGGTGACGCGGCGCATCTGACGCCGGCGGACGGTGGCGGCCACCATCGGGACGCGCGGGACCGTCGGATCGAGGTTGCGGGCGCGGTCCAACACCATCAGCCGCGGGTCCCCTGCGGACATCACTGGCTGACCGGTCGTGGCGCCCTTCGCTATTCACTGGCCGTGCGCGCGCCATCGCGCGCCGTCCGCGTGCGACGCGGAGCCTTTGGAGGCCGGACCGCGCCAAGCACATACGATTTCACCAGGTGATTCCAGCTGCAGGTGCGGCATACCTCCACCACGTGTACTGAAAACTCGTCATAACGGGACGCGAGCAAGACCAACTCCTCGGCAGTGCGGGCCGAGCCTGACACGGCGCCTAGGTGGTCACCGAATACCCACGACACCAAGGTGAGTTGTTCCTTGCGGCAGATCGGGCACATCACCGAACTGGGCTTCCCATGAAACTTCGCGGCTCGCAGCAGATAGGGGTTGGCATCACAGACCTCCGAGACACCGGTGCGCCCCGAATAGACCTCGGCCAGCAGGGACCGGCGCCGAAGCGCGTAGTCCACCACCTGTCGCTGCAATCGCACGATGACCAGAGTACGTCGGCCATGCGACCGCCGAGGCTCGACTACGCCGCCACATGCCACGGTGGCTATCTGGTCTGCGGTGATGGCGACCCAACTCTTACGATCTCTGCGTGGCGACGAGGCAGACAGCAGGAACGCGGGCCAAGGACAGCGACCGCAACGACACGTGCCAGATTCTCGACAGCGCGCTGAGCGAAGGCCAGCTGTCGATGGCCGAGCACGGTGAGCGGGTCAAGGCGGCCACCACCGCGGCGACGCTGGGTGAGTTGCAGTCGCTGGTATCGGACCTGCAGAACTCCAACGCACCCGTTCAGCTGCCTGATCTGAAGAAGCCCTCGCGCACGGGCGGGGCCGGGGGCTGGGGCATTCGGCTCGCGACGGCCGCCGTGCTGGTGCTGCTCGGCATGGGCATCGGCTGGGGCCTGTACGGCAACACCAGCTCGCCGCTCAGCTTCCAGACCGACCCGGGGGCCAAGTCCGACGGCATCGAGGCCGAGGTGCTGACACCGCCCAAGCAGCTGCAGTCCCTGAACGGGTTCAACGGGCTGTTCGAGCAGATGCGCCAGAAGTTCGACAGCACGATGGGTTACGAGCTGGACATCCATGCCGACCACGCATCCCTGGATCGCCCGGATCCGTCGGACAACCGGCGTAAGCAGGACTACGACTACCGCGGCGGCTGGAGTGATCCGTGGGGGTCGCCGGACACCGTGCGCGACGACGACCGCCTGGTGGACCTGTCCAAGTTCGACTACGAGAAGACCCTCGCGGTGATGCGCGGGGCTCCCGAGACCCTCGGCATGAAACGTGCCGACGTCACCGACACCTGGCTGCGCCTCAAGGCCTCCGCCGACCCCGCGACGCCCGACACCCTCAATGTGGAGATCGTCGTCAACAGCGACTTCGGTGTCGGCCGCATCGAGCTCTACCCGGACGGCACCACCAAACAGATCTGGGTGCCCAGTAGCTGACTCGCCCGCGCACGCTAACTGTGGCTCCGATGTAGCGCCGCATATATCGGCGCGATACACTTGTGCGAGGTGTCGAAGTGTCGTAGCGGCCAAGCTGCGTTTTCCTAGGAGGTGGTTCCGTTGTTGGAGCTCGCCATCCTGGGTCTTCTGCTCGAATCGCCAATGCACGGCTACGAGCTGCGTAAACGCCTGACCGGACTGTTGGGGGCGTTCCGCGCCTTTTCCTACGGTTCGCTGTACCCGGCGCTGCGGCGCATGCAGGCCGACGGGCTGATCGTCGAGGACGCGGCGCCCGATGGCACGCCGAAGATGCGTCGCGCGCGCCGTGTCTACCGGCTCAGCGACGCAGGCAAGCAGCGGTTCACCGAGCTCGTGGCCGACACCGGTCCACAGAACTATTCCGACGACGGGTTCGGCGTTCACCTCGCGTTTTTCAACCGCACGCCGGCCGAGGCCAGGATGCGAATTCTGGAGGGTCGCCGTCGCCAGGTGGAGGAACGCCGTGAAGGCCTGCGCGAAGCAGTAGCGCGGGCCAGCAATTCGCTCGATCGCTACACCCGCCAGCTACACCAGCTCGGGTTGGAGTCCAGCGAGCGCGAAGTCAAGTGGCTCAACGAGTTGATAGCCGCGGAACGAACGGCGCAGGGACGCGCCGAGTCTTAAGCAGTTGAGCACTACTGAAATTGGTTAGTAGGAGAGGGAGAACGTCGTCATGACTGAGAACACCGAAATTCGGGTCGCCATCGTCGGTGTGGGCAACTGCGCGTCCTCGCTGGTACAGGGCGTGCAGTATTACCACGACGCCGACGAGAACGTGACCGTTCCCGGTCTGATGCACGTGCGTTTCGGCCCGTATCACGTTCGGGACGTGAAGTTCGTCGCTGCCTTCGACGTCGACGCCAAGAAGGTCGGCTTCGACCTGTCCGAGGCGATCTTCGCGTCGGAGAACAACACCATCAAGATCGCCGACGTGCCGCCCACCAACGTCACCGTGCAGCGCGGCCCGACCCTCGACGGCATCGGCAAGTACTACGCCGACACCATCGAGGTGTCCGACACCGACCCGGTCGACGTCGTCAAGGTGCTCAAGGAGAACAGCGTCGACGTGATGGTGTCCTACCTGCCGGTGGGCTCCGAAGAAGCCGACAAGTTCTACGCGCAGTGCGCGATCGACGCCGGGGTTGCGTTCGTCAACGCGCTGCCGGTGTTCATCGCCTCAGACCCGGTGTGGGCCAAGAAGTTCAGCGACGCCGGCGTGCCGATCGTCGGCGACGACATCAAGAGCCAGGTCGGCGCGACCATCACCCACCGCGTGATGGCCAAACTGTTCGAGGATCGCGGCGTGCAGCTCGACCGCACGATGCAGCTCAACGTCGGCGGCAACATGGACTTCCTCAACATGCTCGAGCGTTCGCGGCTGGAGAGCAAGAAGATCTCGAAGACCCAGGCCGTCACCTCCAACCTGCAGCGTGAGTTCAACACCAAGGACGTACACATCGGGCCGTCCGATCACGTCGGATGGCTCGACGACCGCAAGTGGGCCTACGTGCGGCTGGAAGGCCGCGCCTTCGGTGACGTGCCGCTGAACCTGGAGTACAAGCTCGAGGTGTGGGACTCGCCCAACTCGGCGGGCGTCATCATCGATGCGGTGCGCGCGGCGAAGATCGCCAAGGACCGCGGTGTCGGCGGCCCGGTGGTGGCCGCGTCGGCATACCTGATGAAGAGCCCCCCGAAGCAACTGCCTGACGACGTGGCGCGCACGCAGCTCGAGGGCTTCATCGAGGGCAGCTAGACCCCGCGACCACATCAGTCACAAGTTTGTGGGGATTTGTGGGGATGTGGTGGTGCAGAACGTGATATCGGATGCGATGTCACGTTTCAGGTCAGCAAGTCCTCCCCGCCAGTGACCCCGGTGGCTGAAGTGACTTCGTCCGCACACACCTCATCGCGGGATAGCCTCGACGACGTGACCGACATCTCCGCCGACGATGAGCTGGCCTCGCTGGGCGAGTTCATCTTCCTCGAAGAGAACGCCCGGCAGGCCGGCGTCGACGGATCGCTGCCGACCGTCGAGCGCGTCGAATCCGGCCCGATCAGTGCCCTCAAGTTCGGCGATGGCCCGCCTCGTGTGGTGTTCCTTCACGGCGGCGGGCAGAACGCCCACACCTGGGACACCGTCATTCTCGGCCTCGGGGTGCCCGCGCTCGCCATCGATCTGCCGGGGCACGGACGCTCCGGGTGGCGCGACGACGGGGACTACGGCCCCA
>DATFCF010000289.1:0-9587 GCA_035253445.1 Mycobacterium sp. | reverse complement strand
TCGTGGACACGACCGTCTGGTTCTTCTTCCACACCTCGGCGCTCAGCGATACCACCCGAAACATCGCGACGTATTGGACGTCCTACCAATTCTTCGGATGGGGCGCGCCGGTGCTCCCCGGCAGCATCGTGAACCCGGGCTGGTTCGGCTGGGACGCCGCACCGGTCTCGGCACACGCCAATATGGCCGAGGTGTACGACTACTACACGAACGTGTTGGGCTTGACCTCCTTCAATGGCAACGGCGCAAGGATCAACGTCAGCGTCGGGTACAACCCGCACACCACCTGGTCGGATTACTTCACCGGCTACAGCAACGCGTTCTGGTCACCAAGCTTGCAGCAGTTCGTGTTTGGCAACGGCGGCAACCTGCAGGCCGCCCTGGACGTCGTCGCGCACGAGTACACCCATGCTGTCATCAGCTACGCCGTCGGCGACGGCGGATCAGTCCTTGACTACGGGGAGTCCGGTGCAGTCAACGAGGCCTTCGCCGACATCTTGGGCAGTTTGATCGAGGACAAGTCCGGCGCGGGTCGCTGGCTGATGGGCGAGGATTCCGATTTCGTTGGCGGTGCGGTACGCAACCTCGCCGACCCGTCGACGATCACGACGGGGTTGGGGCCCTATCGCGAGACGTACGCCTCCCGCTACACCGGTACCGGAGACGACGGCGGTGAGCACCTCAACAGCACCATCTTCAGCCACGCCGCCTACAAGATGATGACCGATCCCGTCACCGGTGACATCTCGGATGAAACATGGGCGAGGGTGTTCTACCACGCTCTGTACCGGTTGAGCCCGGGCGCCACGTTCATCGACGGGCGAGCCGCCGTCGTCGACTCCGCGGACGCGATGGGTTTCAGCGCGGTTCAGCTGCAGGCGATTGCGCGCGCATTCGACGATGTGGGGATCGTTGCCGGTGTAACCGTTCTGGTCTGAGACGGCATGGGACGTACGCGATTTCAGCAATATTTCTGACTGCGCAAGCATTTCTATTTGCACCTTCAACAGCGTCAGATCTTTTGTGCTGATTGGCCAAATCGCCGTTCGGTCCAGGCCGATAATCGACGCGGCGGCGAACGGTCTGACTGATCCACGAGCGCCTGCGCGACGCCCCGGACCGGCCAAGCCTCTCGCGGCCGAACTATTGGATGCGCAGAACGGGGGTTCACAATGTCAGAGCAGGAAAACAAGGAGCTCATCAAGCGGGGGTACGAAGCCTTCTCCGCGGGCGATCTGGAAACGGTGATGAGTCTGTTCGACGACGACATCGAATGGGTACAGCCTGGCCAGAGCGCAGTCAGCGGTAATTTCCACGGCAAGACCGAAGTCACGGAGCAATTCGGGCGATTGGCCGAGAAGGGTCTGACGGTGAGGCTGGACCGCCTTGTCGCCGAGGGGGATACGGTTGTGGCGATTACCCAGGTGAGTGCTGGCGGCGAAACTGGCGAGGATGCTGACGTATTCACCATCCGCAACGGCAAGACCGTCCGCGTGGAAATTCACGGTGACACGTCGTTGCTCGAGCGCGTGTGGGGCAAAAAGCAGCTCGCGACTGGGTGAGGCTGGAGTAGCCACACCTGCCACATCAGCACCGCCGAGCCAGTCACGATGCGAGTCGAAAGCGTGATATCACAGGCGATATCACAGTTGTAGACATCACCATGCTCAACTGCGGCGCCGCTAGCCGCACGTGTGCGTCCGTACGCTCGAGTCGTGGCTTCAGTGCTTGCGGCGGATACCCGCGTGATCTCGATCGGCCTTCACCCCAAGGCGTTGGATTACAGCGCATTACCCGACGGGGTCGACGAGGCGTCGCTCACCGCGCGGATCGAGCGCGGCAACGCGGCGCTGCACAAGGCGGGGTACGACGTCGTGCTCTGCCAGGTCGGCACGTCGCCCGACACCGCCGAACAGCTGATTCGAGACGCCCTAGACGGCGCAACGTTCGGGCTGGCGATGATCGGCGGTGGCATCCGGATGATCCCCGAGCACACCGAGCTCTTCGAGCGCATCGTGAACGTCCTGCACGAGGCGTCGCCGGGGATTCGGTTGTGCTTCAACACGGCACCGGACAACACCGAGGACGCCCTTGGCCGCTGGATCGCGCCGCACCCGTAAGCTCAGGTCATGCGACTAACCCGGACGATCGCAGTACTGCTGACCCTGGGCCTGATCGCCGCGGGGTGTGGGTGGAGCCCGCCGTCTGGAACGCCCACCACCTCGGTTGCGTGCACACCGGCCGATGGGCCCGACGAAAACACCGTCACCACCGAGATCAGCAAGCTGCCTGCCGCGCAGTGGCAGGAGGTCATCCGCGGGTACACGGCAGACTGCCAGCTGCACTGGGTCGTTGTCAGCTCGGGCGATGCATCCGACAGCCCCGGACAGGTGTTGTTCTTCGACCGCAAGACGCCGATAGGCACCCCGACGCCTGAGCCGCGGCCGTACATCACCATCACGCCTCTCGGCAATGACACTGCCACAGTTCAGTACCAATGGCGGCAGGGCCAGGAGCCCGCGTGCTGTCCGACCGGAATTGGCACCGTCCGGTTCAAGATCGAGGACGGCAAGCTCAAGGCCCTCGACCCGATCCCCAATCCTTAGCCGCAGCAACGTATCTCGACGGGAATGTACCCGGCGATCCGTGATCAAACGCCGCGCACGCTCCCGGCAGCCGCTCGGCGATGCCCTTCCCGATGCCGCGGGTGCCGCCGGTGATCAGGGCGGATCGCCCGGAGAACTCAGTCGAATCCGTCACGCGGCGAGTCTGGCACCCGTCACCGACAATTCCCGGTCTATGTATCGACGATGTTCTCCGGGTGCAGCATCTCGGCATAACGCAGCTGCTCGGGTATGCCGAATCCGTCGACCAGCATCTCGGCGTACGGCCGCAGGGCGCGGCACCGTTCGTTGATGCCGCGGGTGACGGCCTTCGCCCGCTCGGTGGACAGGAAGCGGTGTTCGACTAACCAGGCCTTGTCCTCCTCGATCACCGACAGGGCGTACAGATCGCACACCATCTCGAGGATCTTGCGGGCCTCGTCGTCCTCACACGAGTCGATGCCCGCAACGAACGCCTCGAGGATGATGCGGTCAATGTGCGCGCTCGCGGCGTGCAGCACGTGGTCTTGTACGGCGTTGAACGCATCGAAGGCGCTCATCTCCTTCGACTTGCCCTGCAGCCGGCGCGCCACCGTGGCGAGTAGGTACTCCTCGCGGTCCTCGAACATCTTGACCTGGGTGCCGCGGTTGAACAGGCTGCCCTCTTCCTCGTTGTCCTGCCTGGTGTCGAGAATGGTCTGGATGATCGTCTCGGCCGCAGTGCGTTTCATCACGCGCTCACCGGCGAAGTTGGCCGCGAATCGCACCCACTCCACCGGGCTCATGCCCTTGATGTCGTCGGCGTAGGCGGTGAGCAATTCCTTGGCCACCAACTGGGTGAGCACATGGTTGTCGCCCTCGAAGGTGGTGAACACGTCGGTGTCGGCGCGCAGCGCGATCAGCCTGTTCTCGGCGAGATAGCCTGCGCCGCCGCAGGCTTCACGGGCCTCCTGGATGGAGCGGCTGGCGTGCCACGTGTTGGCCGCCTTTAGCCCGGCCGCACGCGACTCCAGCTCTCGTTGCTCCTCGACATCGGGGTCGTCGGCGGTCTGCAGGTCGTGGGTCTTGGCGACGAGTTCGTTCTGCGCGAACTGCAGAGCATACGACCGCGCGATCAGCGGAAGCAGCCGGCGCTGATGCACGAGGTAGTCCATCAGCAGCACCTCGTTGTCATCACCAGGTGCCTGGAATTGCCTGCGCTGCAGCGCATATCGCGTCGCGATGTCGAGCGCCACGCGGGCCGCGGCGCCTGCGCTGCCGCCGACCGTGACCCGGCCGCGGATCAGCGTGCCCAGCATGGTGAAGAACCGCCGGCCCGGGTTCTCGATAGGGGAGGAATAGGTGCCGTCCTCGGCCACGTCTGCGTACTTGTTCAGCAGGTTCTCGCGCGGAACCCGCACGTGGTCGAACTGGATACGGCCGTTGTCGACGCCGGGCAACCCGCCCTTGTAATGGCAGTCCGACGTGGTGATACCGGGCAGGTCGTTGCCCTCGTCGTCGCGGATCGGCACCACGAGGCAGTGCACACCGTGGTTGACTTCCTTGCCGTCCTCGGTGGTGATCAGCTGGGCGAAAACGGCTGCCACCCTGGCGGTTTCGGCGGCACCGCCGATGTAGTCCTTGCGTGCGGTTCGGGTGGGGGAGTCGATCACGAACTCGTGCGTGGCGGGGTCGTAGGTCGCTGTGGTTTCGAGCGCCTGCACGTCGCTGCCGTGGCCGGTCTCGGTCATCGCGAAGCAGCCGAGCAGGTCGAGGCTGATGGTCCGCTGCACATACGCCTTGTGGTGGCGCTCGGTGCCGAGGTTCTCGATGGCACCGCCGAAAAGCCCCCACTGCACGCCGGCCTTGACCATCAGCGACAAGTCGGACATCGCCAGCATCTCGATCTGGGTGACAGCCGCGCCGACGTCACCGTTGCCGCCGTGCTCCTTCTTGAAGCCGTCCTCGGCGGCCCCGTGGGCGGCCATGATCTTCAGCTGTTCCGCCACCTTCGTGCGGGCGATGACGGTGTTCGGGGTGTAGTGGGGGCGGAAGACCTCGTTGGAGAGTTCCTGCCGCATCCTGTTCTTCACGTCGCGCCAACGGCCGTCCAGCGTGTTGCGCAGATGCTCCGCGGTGGTGGTCATACCCAGACGGTAGCCCTTCGGCAGCCCGCGGAAACTGTGATGCTGGAAACGTAGGCAAACCTGGCTAGACCAGCCGAAACCCGTCGCGTTGAATGATCATCCATGACCGAGTCAGAGTCGAGTCCGGCGACACCGCAGCCCTGGCGGCCTCATGAGTTCGATCACCGGCACGGGGACGTCAGCGGCGGCTGGCTGCGGGCCTCCACGTTCGGCGCCATGGACGGCCTTGTCAGCAACACCGCCTTGATCGCCGGCGTCGGCGCGGCCGCCGAGGCTCACACCGTGGTGCTCAGCGGTTTCGCAGGCCTGGTCGCAGGGGCGTTCTCGATGGCGCTAGGGGAGTTCGCATCGGTCAATACCGCGAACGAGCAGATCGAATCCGAGGTCCGTGTCGAGCGGCGTGCGTTCCGCCTGCATCCGCAGTCCGAGAAGGCCGAACTCGTCGACATGCTGGTCCAGATGGGAATGACGCAGGAGACCGCCACCAAAGCCACCGACGAAATCCACCGCGACGAGACCCGCGCGCTGAACTTCCATCTCAGTCAGGAGCTGGGCGTTGACCCGAGTGAGAAGCCGTCACCTTGGGTCGCCGCGATCTCGTCGTTCTTCACCTTCGCAGTCGGTGCCATCACCCCGCTCATCCCGTACCTGCTTGGCTTCGAATCGCTGTGGGCTGGTCTGATCCTCGGTGGCGTGGGGCTGATGATCGCCGGCGGCGCCGCCTCCCGATTCACCAGGAAACCACTGGTATTGGCGTCGCTGCGGCAGTTGGCCTTCGGCACCATCGCCATCGCTGCCACCTACGTCGTCGGAACTCTGGTCGGTACAGTCACCACGTGACGCGAAAGCTCGCAGCCGCGTTGTTGGTCGGCTGCATGGTGGCGGCCGGCTGTGGATCAGCGCACCCATCGCAACCGCCGTCACCGTCGTTCGTTTACCTCGGGCAGGTCGAGGTGCCCCGCGGTTTCCTCTTCGAGGGTACGACGGTCGGTGGCCTGTCGGCGATCAGCTACGACCCTGGCCGCCAGGTGTATTACGCGATCAGCGACGACCGGTCGGCCAAGAACCCGGCCAGGTTCTACACGGTTCGAATCATGTTCCCGGACAACAAGTTGGGCAGCGTCGAATGGGCCGCCACGACGCCGCTTCTGGATAAGAACGGTGCGCCTTTTGCGCCGCTGTCGCGGGACGCCATCCCACCCGACCCCGAGGGCATTGCGTTCGACGAACGCCGACAGCGGCTGTACTGGTCCAGCGAAGGCGAACGAGAAACCGAGGACCCCGCCCACGCGCTGCTGTTGAATCCGTGGGTCCGTGTAGCCGGCCTCGACGGTGACTACGGCGGTGAGTTCACGTTGCCTGCCGGGCTGGACATGTCGGCCGATCAGACCGGCACCCGGCAGAACCATGGGTTGGAGGGCCTGACGCTGACACCGGACGGCGACTCGCTGTGGGCGGCCATGGAGGCGCCCGGCTACAACGACGGTGAACCGCCGACCGACAAGCATGGCGCGCTGACACGCGTCACCCGGTTCGACGTCGAGACCGGCACCCCCACAGCGCAATTCGCCTATCCACTGGACTCGGTGAGTTCCGGCAAGGATGGCGACAACGGGCTCACCGACTTGGTGGCGCTCGACGACGACAACTTCTTGGTCATCGAGCGGGGCTTCGGCACGCATGCGGTGGCCCGCGTCTACCGCGCGACCATCGCGGGCGCCGACAACGTCCTCGACAGGCCATCGCTGACCGGGGCACCACCCAAGGCGATGTCCAAGACACTCCTTGCGGACTTGTCGAAGATGCCCGAGATCCCCTACCTGGACAACGTCGAAGGAATCACGCTGGGGCCCAAGCTCTCCGACGGGCGGCAATCGGTCGTGCTCGTCACCGACGACAACTTCAACCCGGAGCAGGTCACGCAGTTCTACGCGTTCGCGATGTAGTCCGTCGCTGCGGGCGCCTGATGGCTGCTCAGTTTGCGCTACTTGGCGCTGGTGGTCTTGGAGGTGGTCGCGTCCTCGAGAAGTCCGCGTAGCACGCGAACGGCATTGCTGAGCGTCTGCCGATCCGCGGCGTCAAGCCTCTCCAGATACGGGTCGATGGCGGCGCCGCGGTCAAGCCGCACTTGCCGCAGGGTTTCGACACCCTTGGGCGTGATGCGGATCAGCACGGCCCGCGCGTCGTCGGGGTCGGCCGTGCGCGACACCAGGCCGGCGTCTTCGAGCCTGCGGACCTGGGTGGTCATGGTCGGCTGTGAGCAGTGATCGAAGTTGGCCAGATCGGAGATGCGGGTCGCGCCTTGATCTTCGATCGTCGACAACAGCCGACCCTGGGCGAACGGCAGCGGTAATCTTGCTCGCTGGGTGGCAAGGCGGTTGATCCGCGCCACCACCGCGAGTAGGTCCGCACCGAGCGTCGACGTCATGAGGCCCATAATTGCATAGATTTACTATGCAAATCAAGCGCACACGAGGCCGCGCAGCCGGTCGCAACGGGGGCTCTTGGTTTCCGGCTGGCAGAATCGAGAAATGACCGCTACCGGGGAAGCGACCAAGCCGCGACGGGCTGGCTCGCTGCAACCGGTTGAGTTGGCGCAAGCCTCGGTGATGGCGGCACTGTGCGCGGCCACCGCGATCATCGCCGTCGTCGTTCCGTTCGCTGCCGGGCTGTCGTTGCTCGGCACCGTCCCGATGGGTTTGTTGTCGTACCGCTACCGGCTGCGGGTGCTGATCGCGGCGACGGTGGCCGGTGGACTCATCGCGTTCCTCATCGCCGGTATGGGCGGCTTCATGACGGTCTTCCAATGCGCCTACATCGGCGGGCTGACCGGCATCGTCAAACGACGCGGCCGCGGCACGCTCACCGTCTTCTTCTCGTCACTCGTTGCCGGTGCGGTGATGGGCGCCGCCTCGGTGGCCGCGCTGACGATCCTGGTGAGACTGCGCCACCTGATCTTCGAGTCGATGACCGCCAACATCAACGGTCTTGCCGCAATCATCGCCCGCATTCCCGAAATGGACGGCGGCGCGGAGCGGCTCAAGAGTGGCTTCGCGACGGCGCTCGAGTACTGGCCGTATCTGTTCTTTGGCGGGTCGGTGCTGTCCATCACCTTCGTCAGCCTCATCGGCTGGTGGGCGCTGTCGCGGGTGATGGCGCGGCTGCTCGGAGTGCCCGACGTGCACAAGCTGGAACCGGCGGCCGACGCCGGACCGATCGCGCCCGTGCCGGCCCGGCTAGGCGACGTCGTGTTCCGCTATCCCAAGGCTGATCACGACGCACTGGGCCCGGTCTCGCTGAACGTTGATCCCGGCGAGCACCTCGCTGTGACCGGCGCCAACGGCTCGGGCAAGACGACGCTGATGCTGGTGCTGGCCGGTCGCGAACCCACCGCGGGCACCGTCGAGCGGCCCGGCGCCGTCGGGCTCGGCCGACTCGGCGGCACGGCCGTGGTCATGCAGCATCCCGAGAGTCAGGTGCTCGGGACCCGCGTAGCCGACGACGTCGTGTGGGGCTTGCCGCCCGGCCAAACCACCGACGTGCACCGGCTGCTCACCGAGGTCGGCCTGGACGGGCTGGCCGAACGCGACACCGGCGGATTGTCCGGCGGGGAACTGCAGCGACTGGCCGTGGCGGCGGCGCTGGCGCGCGAGCCGTCGCTGCTCATCGCCGACGAAGTCACCAGCATGGTGGACCAGGAGGGCCGTGACGCGCTGCTGTCGGTGCTGTCGGGTCTGACCGAGCACCACCGCATGTCGCTGGTCCACATCACCCACTACAACAACGAGGCCGACGCCGCCGACCGCACCGTCAACCTCACAGGCAACGGGGGCGCTGCGGACAACACCGAGATGGTGGAGACGGCGGCGGCACCGACCCCCACGGTCGCGATAGGCCACCATCCCGGCGAGCCGGTGCTCGAACTGTCCGGTGTCGGCCACGAGTACGGCAGCGGAACACCCTGGGCGGCAACTGCTTTGCGCGACGTCACCTTCGCCGTCAACGAGGGCGATGGCCTGCTGATCCACGGCCTGAACGGGTCGGGCAAGTCGACGCTGGCGTGGATCATGGCCGGACTGGTTGCGCCCACCGTCGGCACCTGCATGCTCGACGGCAAGCCGGTATCGGATCAGGTCGGCGCGGTCGCCATCTCGTTTCAGGCCTCCCGGCTGCAGCTGATGCGCAGCCGCGTCGATCTGGAAATCGCCTCGGCGGCCGGATTCTCGGTGCGCGACCACCACCGGGTGTGTGATGCGCTGGCCACCGTCGGCCTCGACCCGGCGCTCGCCAAGCGGCGCATCGATCAGCTCAGCGGCGGCCAGATGCGCCGCGTCGTGCTGGCGGGTCTGCTGGCCCGCTCGCCGCGCGCGCTGATCCTCGACGAGCCGCTGGCCGGTTTGGACGCCGCGAGCCAGCGCGGGCTGCTGCGGCTGCTGGAAGACCTGCGGCGCCGCGCCGGACTGACCGTCGTCGTCATCTCACACGATTTCTCCGGCCTCGAAGACCTATGTCCGCGCACCTTGCATCTGCAGGACGGCCTGCTGGCGCCTGCACACACGGCGGCCGGAGGCATGTCGTGACCGCACCCGCCAGCGCCCGTCGGCCCCGCAGGCCGGTCGTGCTGCTGCGCCCGGTGCCCGGCACCAGCGTCATTCACGAGCTGTGGGCGGGCACCAAACTCATTGTGGTAGCCGGCATCGGCGTACTGCTGACGTTCTACCCGGGCTGGGTGCCGATCGGCATGGTGGCCGCCTTGGTGCTGGCGGCGGCGTGGCTGGCCCACATTCCGCGCGGCGCGTTGCCGTCGATTCCGCGCTGGCTGTTGATCGTGTTCATCGTGGCCGGCATCGGGCCGACG
>DATFCF010000288.1:0-15565 GCA_035253445.1 Mycobacterium sp. | reverse complement strand
GCATTTCCTCCACCACGTATCCAACGCGTTGGTCAAGACCCACGATCGGCTCGTCATCGAGAACCTAAACGTGACAGGAATGCTGGCTAATCGCCGCCTCGCCAGAGCGATTTCGGACGCCGGCTGGAGCGAGTTCGCCCGGCTGCTGGCCTATAAGCAGGCCTGGCGCGGCGGCAACCTGGTGATTGCAGATCGTTGGTATCCATCCAGCCGGCGATGCTCGGCCTGCGGTGCGATCAATGGCGATTTGACCCTGACCGATCGGGAGTTCACCTGCAGGTGCGGACATTGCGCCGATCGCGACCTCAACGCTGCGGTGAATCTGGCCCGCTGGGGCCAGATTCACCATGAGCAGCTCCACGATCCCCGGACCCCCAAGCACGGAGGCCGGGCCACCAACGCCCGCCGACAGGAAGGCACTGACCAGCACCCTACGTGTGCTGGTGGAACCAGCCCGGATGACGCGGGAACCGACGTTCACTCCGCACCAGCGGCCTGAACCGACGATCGCCCGAGAAGGGCGGTGCCGACCACTCGATCTGAGTTTGTCGACACGCTTTATGATCGCCGGGTGGCTGAGCAGCCCATTGACCTATCCGAGGAAACGCTGACCAAAGCAGTCAGCGCGGCCCGGCATGCCTTCGACTTGGCCTCCGATCTCGACTCGCTGGCCCGTGCCAAGACCGAGCACCTCGGCGACCGCTCGCCCATCGCGTTGGCGCGTCAGGCGCTGGGCTCGCTGCCCAAGGCCGACCGCGCCGACGCCGGCAAGCGGGTCAACGTCGCGCGCACCGAGGTGCAGCGTGCCTACGACGAGCGCCTGGACGCCCTGCGGGCCGAGCGCGACGCCGCGGTGTTGGTCGCCGAGCGCATCGACGTGACCTTGCCGTCGACTCATCAGCCGATCGGTGCCCGGCACCCGATCACGATCCTCGCCGAGCACGTCGCCGACACATTCGTGGCGATGGGCTGGGAGCTGGCCGAGGGCCCGGAGGTCGAGACCGAGCAGTTCAACTTCGACGCGCTGAACTTTCCGCCCGATCATCCCGCGCGCAGTGAGCAGGACACCTTCTACATCGCACCCGACGGGTCGCGGCAGGTCTTGCGCACCCACACCTCGCCGGTGCAGATCCGCGCACTGCTCGAACGCGACCTTCCGGTCTACATCATCTCGATCGGGCGCACCTTCCGCACCGACGAACTGGACGCCACTCACACACCGGTCTTCCATCAGGTGGAGGGACTTGCGGTCGATAAGGGCCTGACCATGGCGCACTTGCGCGGCACGCTGGACGCGTTTGCCCGCTCGGAGTTCGGTCCGGCGGGCCGAACCCGGTTCCGGCCGCACTTCTTCCCGTTCACCGAGCCGTCGGCCGAGGTCGACGTCTGGTTCCCCAACAGGAAGGGCGGACCCGGCTGGGTGGAGTGGGGTGGCTGCGGCATGGTCAACCCGAATGTGTTGCGCGCCTGCGGTATTGATCCCGACATCTACTCCGGCTTCGCGTTCGGCATGGGGCTGGAGCGGACACTGCAGTTCCGCAACGGCATCCCCGACATGCGCGATATGGTCGAGGGCGACGTGCGGTTCTCCCTGCCGTTCGGGGTAGGGGCCTGATGCGGCTTCCCTACAGCTGGCTGCGCGATGTCATTCAGGCCGGCGCGCCGGGTTGGCACGTGCCTGCCGATGAGCTGGAACAGGCCTTGATCCGCATCGGTCACGAGGTCGAAGAGATCATTCCCGTCGGCCCTGTCACCGGACCGCTGACCGTCGGGCGGGTTGTCGAGATCGAGGAACTCACCGAGTTCAAAAAGCCGATCCGGGCGGTGAAGGCCGACGTCGGCGAGGCTGAGCCTCGCGATATCGTCTGCGGAGCAACCAATTTCGCGGTTGGCGATCTCGTCGTCGTGGCGCTGCCGGGAACCATCCTGCCCGGTGACTTCACGATCGCCACCCGCAAGACATACGGCCGCACCTCCGACGGGATGATCTGCTCGACGGCCGAACTCAATTTGGGGACAGACCATTCCGGCATCCTGGTGCTACCGCCGGGCACCGCGGAACCGGGTACACCTGCGGCCGAGGTGCTGGGCCTCGACGACGTGGTGTTCCACCTTGCGATCACCCCTGACCGCGGCTACTGCCTGTCGGTGCGCGGAATGGCGCGCGAAATCGCGTGCGCCTTCGACCTGGACTATGTCGATCCCGCGGAGGTAGCGCCGCTGCCCGTCGAGGGCGAGGCGCTGCCGGTGACGATTCAGCCAGGCACCGGCGTGCTCCGGTTCGGCCTGCGGCCGGTCACCGGTATCGATCCGGCGGCGGTATCGCCGTGGTGGATGCAGCGACGCCTGCTGCTGTCCGGCATCCGCGCGATCTCGCCTGCCGTCGACGTGACCAACTACGTGATGCTCGAGTTCGGTCACCCGATGCACGCTCACGACCGCGGCCTGATCACCGGCGGCTTCACGGTTCGTTTCGCCGCGCCGGGCGAGACGGTCGTCACGCTCGACGACATCGAACGCAGGCTCGACCCCCGCGACGTGCTGATCGTCGACGACGTGGCGACCGCGGCGATCGGTGGCATCATGGGCGCAGGTACCACCGAGGTCCGCGAAACCACCACCGATCTGATGCTGGAGGCGGCGGTGTGGGATCCCGCCGCGGTCTCGCGCACGCAGCGTCGGCTGCATCTGACGAGCGAGTCGGGCCGTCGCTATGAACGCACCGTCGACCCGGCCATCTCGGTGGCGGCGCTCGACAGGGCCGCGACACTGTTGGCCGATATCGCGGGCGGCACAATCGAACCCAAGCTCAGCGATTGGCGCGGTGACCCGCCGCGCGAGGAGTGGACCCACTCGCCGGTCAGCATGGCGGTCGACCTGCCAGACCGCACCGCAGGCGTTGACTACGCGGAAGGCGCCACGCAGCGGCGGCTGATCCAGATCGGCGCCGATGTGGTGCTCAATGACGGTCAGGTGACCGCGACACCTCCGAGCTGGCGGCCCGACTTGCAACAGCCCGCCGACCTCGTCGAAGAGGTGCTGCGGCTGGAGGGCCTCGAGATCATCCCGTCGGTGCTGCCGCAGGCCCCGGCCGGTCGCGGCCTCACTCCGATCCAGAAGCGTCGCCGCGCCATCGGAAAGTCGTTGGCGCTCAACGGGTACGTGGAGATCTTGCCGACGCCGTTCCTTCCGGCCGGCATTTTCGACCAATGGGATCTGCCCGCCGACGATGCGCGCCGCAAGACCACGCAGGTGCTCAATCCGCTGGAGTCCGACCGGCCGGCACTGGCCACGACTCTGCTGCCGGGGCTGTTGGAAGCCTTGGGGCGCAACGTGTCCCGCGGGGCCGTCGATGTCGCTCTGTATGCGATCGCACAGGTGGCCGAAACCACTTCGGAAATCCGTGTCGTCGAACGCATTCCGACCGACCGTCGGCCCACCGACGATGAGGTCGCCACGCTCGACGCGTCGCTGCCGCGCCAACCGCAACATGTCGCGGTGGTGCTGGCGGGTCTGCGGGAACCCGCGGGCCCGTGGGGCCCTGGACGACCGGTGGAGGCTCGCGACGCGTTCGAGGCGGTACGGGTCATCGGGCGCGCCGCCGGCGTCGAACTGACGCTGCGGGCCGCGCAGCTTCTGCCATGGCACCCCGGCCGTTGCGCCGAAATTGTCGTCGGTGACACCGTCGTCGGGCATGCCGGCCAATTGCATCCCGCCGTTGTCGAGCGATCCGGCTTGCCGAAGGGCACCTGCGCCGTCGAGCTCGACCTCGACGCCATCCCGATCACGGAGGCGCTGCCTGCGCCAGCGGTGTCGCCGTTCCCGGCGGTCTTCCAGGACGTCAGCCTCGTCGTCGGCGAGGATGTCGCGGCGCAGAGCGTCGTCGACGCCGTGCGCGACGGCGCGGGCACACTGCTCGAAGACGTCCGACTCTTCGACGTCTACACCGGCCCGCAGATCGGGGAGGGCCGAAAATCGCTCACCTTCGCCTTGCGGTTCCGCGCCGCCGATCGCACATTGACCGAGGACGAGGCCAGCGCCGCCCGCGACGCTGCGGTGCGGATGGCCGCCGACCGCGTCGGCGCCGCCCAACGCCGCTAGCCGCTCAGGCGCTCTCCATCACGTCCGAGGATCCCCTGACCGCCCGGACGCCGTAGTGGGCAAGCACACGTGCTTGGCACGCGATGCTGGCCAGTTCGGCATGACCGCGGTCTGAGTAAATCTCGAGCAGGTAGCCGCGCTGCGAGTCGCACACTCCCACCCCGAGCAGCGCTTGGTACCCAAATTCGCGCAGCACTGTCACTTCGGCGGGGTCCGAGTCGGCGAGGTCGCGCCCGGCAACGAAACTGCTGCCGCAAGCGATGGCCTTGGCGGTGGCCGGGTAGTCGGCCAGCGGATACGTCACGTCCTTCGCCGGCTCGACCACACGCAGACCCGAGTACGGGTCGAGTTCCGCCTCGACACCCATGACAGTGCGAACGCCCGCGAAGTCGTCCGTCGTGGCTGATAAGGACCAGGCGGCGGCGTCGGCGGCGAGGCAGAGCTCGTACGCAAGTAGTTCGAGGGCGACGAGCGTGGTCGCGGGCCGGTGTTGGTCGAGCAGTGCGACATAGCGACTGATCAGGGCATCCGCAGCGCGTCGACCCGAGGCGACAGGTTCTCGACGCCGATCCGAACCTCTGGGTAGGCCCGGTTCGCCGGACGTACGAAGCCGCAGTCGTCCGCGGCCATGTCGCTTCGCCTCGAGCAGTGCGGTGTCCGCCGCGGCGATCAACTCATGTGCGCTGCCGGTCTGGCTGTCGGGGGCGGCCGCGCCCCAGCAGAGTGTCACGTCGGGGCCAAGCTCACGGGCGATCTCGCCGCTGGCGGTCCGAGCGAACTTCTCCGCCTCGGTAAGCGAGTTGGCAGGCAGGATGACACAGAACTCGTCACCGCCGAAACGAGCGACCAGCGATGCTCGGAACTCGGACGCGACATAGCTGAGAGTGCCGGCAACACCGCGTAGCAGCGCGTCGCCGGCAGGATGACCGTCCCTGTCGTTGACTTCCTTCAATCCGTCCAGATCGCACACGAGCAGTGTTGGTGCGGTGTCGCGGGCGGCAAGGTCGCGCAGGCACTCGTCCATTCCACGGCGATTCGCTAGCCGGGTGAGCGGGTCTTCGTAGGCGTACCGCGAGACCTCGCTGAACAATTCGGCCCTGCCGATCGCTACGGACATCTGGGCTGCGATGGCAGCCAGTAGTCGCACATCGTCTGGATTAAATCGTCGTCCGCGGATCCCGGTTGCCCAAAGCTCACCCCACACCGCCGACTCGTACATCACGGGGACCGCCAACGCACTCTCTTTGTTGAATCGTCGAAGCAGCGCGACATCCGACGCGTTTATGGCGTCTCCGTCTATAGCTGTGACGTACGACTGTCCTCGGAGGAGTGCACGGAGGCATTCGTCGTCGGCGGGCATGTATGTTTCATTCGCCGGCCATCGTTGTTCTTCCGGCCCCAGCTCACCGACGTTGATCAGGGTTCGCAGCACACCCCGCTCGCGTTCCCAGCGGCTGATTGAGAACGACGCCGCATCCAGAGCCATCAGCGTTTGTTCGGCGATCACTTCGAGTACGTCTTCGAGGATCTGGGTGCCCAAAACCGCCTGAGATATGCGTACGACCGCACGCAACACAGGCACGTCATTGCTGACCGCAGGCTCGTCGAGGTCCAAGGGGAAGGAAGGTTGCTCTTGTTGACTATTCAAATAAAGCCCCCTGAATATCGCACCAAGACAGCCATCTCAACCCTTCGCTGAATTTACAGCCACGCGCGTAAATTTGTAACCCGCTTGAGACGCACTTGGGCCACGGCGGCCGGTACGACATCCCGCGGCGGTAATGAATTTGCAACTACATGCATAGCCATGCAGAATCGCTGCATGGTTTCTGTCGCGGTGGCCGGTGCCAGTGGTTATGCAGGCGGGGAGATTCTGCGTCTGCTCCTCGGGCATCCCGCGTATACCGACGGACGGCTGATCATCGGTGCGCTGACGGCCGCCAGCAGCGCCGGTACCACGCTGGCCGAACATCATCCCCACCTGTTGCCACTGGCCAACCGCGTGCTCGAAGAGACCGGCACACACGTCCTCGCCGGCCATGATGTCGTGTTCCTGGGACTCCCGCACGGCCATTCCGCGGCGCTGGCCGAGCAGCTCGGCCCCGACACCGTCATCATCGACTGCGGTGCCGACTTCCGGCTCACCGATTCCGCCGCGTGGGAGCGCTTCTACGGTTCGGCGCACGCCGGCAGCTGGCCGTACGGGCTGCCCGAGCTTCCCGGCGCCCGCGAGCGGCTGCGCGGTGCCACGCGCATCGCCGTCCCCGGCTGCTACCCGACCGCCGCGCTGCTGGCGCTTTGGCCCGCGGTCGCCGAGGATCTGATTGAACCGGCCGTCACAGTCGTCGCGGTCAGCGGAACCTCGGGCGCCGGTCGGGCCGCCAAGACCGACCTGCTCGGCTCGGAGGTCATCGGCTCGGCGCGGGCCTACAACATCGGCGGAAAACACCGGCACACCCCCGAGATCGCACAGGGCCTCAAGACCGTCACCGACAAGGACGTCACCGTCTCGTTCACCCCGGTGTTGATTCCGACGTCGCGCGGCATCCTGGCCACCTGTACCGCGCGTACCACCGCGCCGTTGTCCCAACTGCGCGCCGCCTACGAAAAGGCTTACGACGGTGAGCCTTTCGTGCACCTGTTGCCCGACGGTCAGCTACCCAAGACGGGCGCCGTAGTCGGCAGCAACGCTGCACAACTGGCCGTCGCCCTTGACGAGGACGCCGAAACGTTCATCGCCATCGCGGCCATCGACAACCTCGTCAAGGGCACCGGCGGCGCGGCCGTGCAGTCGATGAACCTCGCGCTGGGCTGGCCCGAAACCGAAGGACTGTCGATCGTAGGAGTTGCGCCATGACGGACCTATCGACGGACACCCGCCTGGTGCGCACCCAGGGGGTCACCGCGCCCGCTGGCTTCCGCGCCACCGGAATCACCGCCGGCATCAAGGCATCCGGCGCGCTCGACCTGGCGTTGGTGTTCAACGAGGGACCTGATTACGGCGCCGCAGGTGTGTTCACCCGCAACAAGGTCAAGGCCGCGCCCGTGCTGTGGTCGCAGCAGGTGCTCACCACCGGGCGGCTACGCGCAGTCATCCTCAACTCCGGCGGCGCCAACGCCTGCACCGGCCCGCAGGGCTTTCAGGACACCCACGCCACCGCCGAAGCCGTCGCCGCCGCGCTGTCCGACTGGGGGACCGACACCGGCGCCATCGAGGTGGCCGTCTGCTCGACCGGGCTGATCGGCGACCGGCTGCCGATGGACAAGGTGCTGTCCGGCGTCACCGAAATCGTGCACGAGCTGGCCGGTGGCCTGACCGGTGGGGAAGAGGCCGCCCGGGCCATCATGACCACCGACACCGTGCCCAAACAGGTTGCGCTGCACCACGGCGGCAACTGGACGGTCGGCGGCATGGCCAAGGGCGCCGGCATGCTCGCACCCTCACTGGCCACCATGTTGTGCGTCATCACCACCGACGCCGTCGCCGATGCAGCGGCCCTCGACCGGGCGTTGCGGAGAGCCGCCGCGCTCACCTTCGACCGGCTCGACGTCGACGGCAGCTGCTCCACCAACGACACCGTGCTGCTGCTCGCCTCGGGAGCCAGCGAAATCGCGCCCAGCCAAAGCGATCTCGACGACGCCGTACTGCGGGTCTGCGACGACCTGTGCACCCAGCTGCAGGCCGACGCCGAAGGTGTCACCAAGCGCATCGTCGTCACGGTCACCGGAGCCGCGTCGGAGGACGACGCGCTGACGGCCGCCAGGGTGGTCGCACGCGACAGCCTGGTCAAGACCGCGCTGTTTGGCTCCGACGCGAACTGGGGACGTGTGCTGGCCGCGGTCGGTATGGCTCCGGTTGCGCTGGAGCCCGATCGGATCAGCGTGTCGTTCAACGGTTCTGCGGTCTGTGTCGACGGCGTCGGCGCGCCAGGTGCACGCGATGTCGACCTGTCCGGCGCCGACATCGACGTCGCGATCGACCTCGGGGCCGGCGCGGCGCAGGCATCGATCCGGACCACTGACCTCTCTCACGGGTACGTCGAAGAGAATTCGGCGTACAGCTCATGACCGCAACTGCCGTCGATCGTCACGTCAAGGCCAACGTCCTTGCGTCCGCGCTGCCGTGGCTCAAGCAGCTGCACGACAAGATCGTCGTCGTCAAGTACGGCGGAAACGCGATGACCGACGACACCCTGCGCGAGGCATTCGCCGCCGACATGGTGTTCCTGCGCAACTGCGGTATCCACCCGGTCGTGGTGCACGGCGGTGGCCCGCAGATCAGTGCGATGCTCAAACGGCTCGGCATCGCAGGCGATTTCAAGGGCGGCTTCCGGGTCACCACACCCGAGGTGCTCGATGTCGCCCGCATGGTGCTGTTCGGGCAGGTCGGCCGCGAACTGGTCAACCTGATCAACGCCCACGGTCCCTACGCCGTCGGTATCACCGGCGAGGACGCCCATCTGTTCACCGCGGTGCGCCGCAGCGTCACGGTCGACGGAGTGGCCACCGACATCGGTCTTGTCGGCGACGTCGAGCGGGTCAGCACCGATGCGGTGATGGACCTCATTGCGGCGGGCCGTATTCCGGTGGTGTCGACAATTGCTCCGGACGCCGACGGCGTGGTGTACAACATCAACGCCGATACGGCGGCCGCCGCGCTTGCCGAGGCGCTGCACGCCGAGAAACTCGTCATGCTTACCGACGTCGAAGGCCTGTACACCAGCTGGCCGGACCGTACATCGCTGGTCAGCGAAATCGACGTCGCCGCATTGACACAACTGCTACCGACGCTGGAGGCCGGCATGGTGCCCAAGATCGAGGCGTGTATGCGCGCGGTCGGCGGCGGCGTGCCCAGCGCGCACGTCATCGACGGCCGCGTCGAGCATTGCGTGCTGGTCGAACTGTTCACCGACGAGGGGACGGGCACGAAGGTGGTGCGTCCGACGACGACACCGGAGCGAGGTACGAGCTCCGGCGTGGGGGCACCTCCCGCTTGCGGGGGAGAGTCGGACAGGAGGGGTGGAGCATGACACTCCAGCAGCGCTGGGAAGCCGTGATGATGAACAACTACGGCACCCCGCCCTTGGCGCTGGCCAGCGGTGACGGCGCCGTAGTGACCGACGTCGACGGCAAGTCGTATGTCGACCTGCTCGGCGGCATCGCGGTCAACATCCTCGGCCACCGCCATCCCGCTGTCATCGAGGCGGTGACGCGCCAGCTCGACACGCTCGGCCACACGTCGAACCTGTACGTCACCGAACCGGGCATCGCGCTGGCCGAGGCGCTGGTCGGTCTGCTCGGCGCCGACACTTCTTCTTTCACAGCGCGGGTGTTCTTCTGCAACTCCGGCACCGAGGCGAACGAGGTGGCCTTCAAGATCACCCGGCTGACTGGTCGCACGAAACTTGTTGCCGCCCAAGGCGCTTTCCACGGCCGGACGATGGGTTCTCTTGCGCTGACCGGCCAGCCGTCCAAGCAGGCGCCGTTCGCCCCGCTGCCCGGCGACGTCACCCACATTCCGTATGGCGATACCGACGCGCTGGCCGCCGCTGTCGACGACGAGACCGCCGCCGTGTTCCTGGAACCGATCATGGGGGAGGGCGGCGTCGTCGTCCCGCCGGCCGGCTACCTGGTTGCCGCGCGGGAGATCACCGCCAAGCACGGCGCGCTGCTGGCGCTCGACGAGGTGCAGACCGGAATGGGCCGCACCGGAGCGTTTTTCGCCCATCAGCACGACGGCATCGTTCCCGACATCGTGACGTTGGCCAAGGGCCTTGGCGGTGGGCTGCCGATCGGGGCCTGCATCGCCGTCGGCGCGACCGCCGATCTGCTCACTCCGGGTCTGCACGGAAGCACGTTCGGCGGTAACCCGGTCTGCACGGCAGCCGCGCTCGCCGTGCTCAAGGTCCTGGCCGACGACGATCTGATCGGCCGCGCCGACGTGCTCGGCAAGACCCTGTCGGCCGGTATCGAGTCGCTGGCGCATCCGCTTGTTGACCACGTCCGCGGCCGCGGGCTGCTGCGCGGTGTCGTGCTCACCTCCGAAGCCGCCAAGCCCGCGGAGGCCGCGGCCCGCGACGCCGGATTCCTGGTCAACGCCGCCGCGCCCGACGTCATCCGGCTGGCCCCGCCGCTGGTCATCACCGAGGCCCAGATCGACGAGTTCCTGGCCGCGCTGCCGAAGGTTCTGGATGAGGCGGCGGCCTCATGACCCGGCATTTTTTGCGTGACGACGACCTGACGCCCGAGGAGCAGGCCGAGGTGCTGGCGCTGGCCGCCGAGCTGAAGAAGGACCCGTTCAGCCGGCGCCCGCTCGACGGCCCGAAGGGCGTGGCCGTCATTTTCGACAAGAACTCCACCCGCACCCGCTTCTCCTTCGAGATCGGTATCGCCCAACTCGGCGGGCACGCCGTCGTCGTCGATGGCCGCAGCACGCAACTCGGGCGTGAGGAGACGCTGGAGGACACCGGAAGGGTGCTGTCGCGCTATGTCGAGGCGATCGTGTGGCGGACGTTCGCTCAGGAGCGCCTCACCGCGATGGCGTCGGGCGCGAGCGTGCCGGTCGTCAACGCGCTGTCCGACGAGTTCCACCCGTGCCAGGTGCTCGCCGATCTGCAAACCGTAGCCGAGCGCAAGGGCACGGTGACGGGGCTGCGGATGTCGTACTTCGGCGATGGCGCCAACAACATGGCGCACTCGCTGATGCTGGGCGGTGTCACGGCAGGCATGCATGTCGCCATCGCCGCTCCGTCCGGCTTCGAGCCGCATCCGGATTTCGTCGCCGCCGCGGAGAAGCGCGCCGCGCAGACCGGTGGCACTGTCACGCTGACGGCCGATCCGGTGCAAGCGGCCGACGGCGCCGACGTGCTTGTCACCGACACGTGGACATCGATGGGACAGGAGAACGACGGGCTCGACCGAGTGGGGCCGTTCCAGCCGTTCCAGCTCAACACCGCACTGGTGAGCCGGGCCGACTCGGATGCCGTTGTGCTGCACTGCCTTCCGGCCCACCGCGGGCACGAGATCACCGATGAGGTCATCGACGGGCCGCGCAGCGCGGTGTGGGACGAGGCGGAGAACCGGCTGCACGCGCAAAAGGCGCTGCTGGTGTGGCTGTTGGAGCGATCCCGATGACTTCGGCGGCCACCCGGGCCGGTCGACAGGCCCGCATCGTGTCGATCTTGTCGTCGCAGTCGATACACAGCCAAAGCGAGCTGGTCGAGATGCTTGCCGACGAGGGCATCGACGTCACTCAGGCCACGTTGTCGCGGGACCTCGAAGAGCTCGGCGCGGTCAAGCTGCGCGGCGCTGACGGCGGTGTCGGCGTGTACATCGTCCCGGAGGACGGCAGTCCGGTGCGCGGTGTATCCGGTGGCACCGAACGCATGTCGCGGCTGCTGGCCGAGCTGCTGGTGTCGACTGATGCCAGCGGCAATCTTGCGGTGCTGCGCACGCCGCCGGGCGCGGCCCACTATTTGGCCAGTGCGATCGACCGCGCGGCACTGCCGTACGTGGTGGGTACCGTCGCCGGTGACGACACGATCCTCGTGGTCGCGCGTGAGCCGATGAGCGGCGCCGAACTGGCCACCAAGTTTGAAAGCATTCAACTGAAGGAGATTGGTTAATGTCCGAGCGCGTCATCTTGGCGTATTCCGGCGGTCTGGACACCTCGGTCGCGATCAGCTGGATCGGCAAGGAGACTGGCCGTGAGGTTGTCGCGGTCGCCATCGATCTTGGTCAGGGCGGCGAGGACATGGAGGTGGTGCGGAAGCGGGCGTTGGACTGCGGCGCCGTTGAAGCCGTCGTCGTCGACGCCAAAGACGAGTTCGCCGAACAGTATTGCCTGCCCGCCATCCAGTCCAACGCGCTCTACATGGACCGGTATCCGCTGGTGTCGGCGCTGAGCCGGCCACTGATCGTCAAGCATCTGGTATCGGCGGCGCGCGAACACGGCGGGGGCATCGTCGCGCACGGCTGCACCGGCAAGGGCAACGACCAGGTCCGCTTCGAGGTCGGATTCGCCTCGCTGGCACCGGATCTGGAGGTGCTGGCGCCGGTACGTGACTACGCATGGACCCGCGAGAAGGCGATTGCGTTCGCCGAGGAGAACGCCATCCCGATCAACGTCAGCAAGCGCTCGCCATTCTCGATCGACCAGAACGTCTGGGGCCGTGCGGTGGAGACCGGGTTCCTGGAGCACCTGTGGAACGCGCCGACCAAGGACGTCTACGACTACACCGAAGACCCGACGGTCAACTGGAGCACACCCGACGAGGTGATCGTCGGATTCGAACGGGGCGTTCCGGTTTCGATCGACGGCAGGCCCGTGACCGTGCTGCAGGCCATCGAGGAGCTCAACGAACGCGGCGGCGCACAGGGTGTCGGCCGGCTCGATGTCGTCGAGGATCGGCTGGTCGGCATCAAGAGCCGTGAAATCTACGAGGCGCCAGGCGCCATGGTGCTGATCACCGCGCACACCGAGCTCGAACACGTCACGCTCGAACGCGAGCTCGGCCGGTTCAAGCGCAACACCGACCAGCGCTGGGGCGAGCTGGTCTATGACGGCCTGTGGTATTCGCCGCTGAAGAACGCGTTGGAGTCGTTCGTCGCCCACACCCAGGAACACGTGTCGGGTGAGATCCGGATGGTGTTGCACGGCGGCCACATTGCGGTCAATGGACGCCGGAGCCAGGAATCTCTATACGACTTCAACCTGGCGACCTACGACGAGGGCGACACCTTCGATCAGTCGGCCGCCAAGGGCTTCGTGCATGTGCACGGCCTGTCGTCGAAGATCGCCGCCCGCCGGGACCTGTCCCAATGATCGCGACCGACCGTGTCTGCACAGCGACACGCCGCATTTTGCGTGCAAACGCGGTCGCTCGCGCGGCACTGAGCGTCCCAAAGTGAACACCAACGAAGGCTCACTGTGGGGCGGGAGGTTCGCCGACGGCCCGTCCGATGCGCTCGCCGCACTGAGCAAGTCGACCCACTTCGACTGGGTGCTGGCGCCGTATGACATCACCGCATCGAAAGCCCATGCGCGGGTGTTGTTTCGGGCCGGGCTGCTGACCGACGAGCAGCGCGACGGTCTACTGGCCGGCCTGGACAGCCTGGCGTCGGACGTCGCCGATGGAACTTTTCTGCCACTGGTCACCGACGAGGACGTGCACGGCGCACTGGAGCGTGGCCTCATCGACAGGGTTGGCGAGGAGCTGGGCGGTCGGCTGCGTGCGGGCCGATCGCGAAACGACCAGGTGGCCACGCTGTTTCGAATGTGGCTGCGCGACGCGGTCCGCCGGGTCGCCGACGGTGTGCTCGATGTCGTCGGGGCACTGGCCACTCAGGCGGCCGCCCATCCGACCGCGATCATGCCCGGCAAGACGCATATGCAGTCCGCCCAGCCGATCCTGTTGGCGCACCACCTCCTGGCCCACGCGCACCCGCTCTTGAGGGACGTCGACCGGCTCGCCGACTTCGACAAGCGTGCCGCGGTGTCGCCGTACGGATCCGGGGCGCTGGCCGGATCGTCGCTCGACCTCGACCCCGATGCGATCGCCGAGGAACTGGGCTTCGACGCGGCCGCGGACAACAGCGTCGACGCCACCGCATCCCGCGACTTCGCGGCGGAGGCAGCGTTCGTACTGTCCATGATCGGCGTCGATCTGTCTCGGTTGGCCGAGGACATCATCCTCTGGAGCACAACCGAATTCGGCTATGTGACGCTGCACGATTCGTGGTCGACCGGCAGTTCGATCATGCCGCAGAAGAAAAACCCCGACGTCGCCGAGCTGGCCCGCGGCAAGTCCGGTCGGCTGATCGGCAATCTCACCGGTCTGCTGGCCACGCTGAAGGCGCAGCCGCTGGCATACAACCGTGACCTGCAAGAGGACAAGGAGCCTGTTTTCGACTCGGTCGCGCAGCTCGAGTTGCTGCTGCCCGCGGTGGCCGGCCTCGTCGCAACGTTGCGCTTCGACGTCGACCGGATGGCCGAACTTGCGCCGCTGGGCTACACGCTGGCCACCGACGTCGCCGAGTGGCTGGTCCGCAGGGGCGTGCCCTTCCGGGTCGCGCACGAGGCTGCCGGCGCCGCGGTGCGTGCTGCTGAGGCCCGCGGCGTCGGTCTGGAAGACCTCGAAGACGCCGAGTTTGCGGAGATTCATCCGGAGCTAACGCCCGAGGTGCGCGAAGTCCTGACCATCACGGGCTCCGTCGACTCCCGCGACGCCCGCGGCGGCACGGCTCCCATTCAAGTCGCCAAGCAGCTGGGCGTTGTCCGCGACACGGCCGACAGGCTGCGGATCAGGCTGCGCCGCTAGCGAAATCACTCGTCGGCGAAGGCCAGCCACGCTTCTTCGAGAGATTCCTTGCGGGCCTCTAGCTCTCGCAGTTCGGCGTTGAGCTCCCCGATTCGCACGTGATCAGATGCGGCCGCCGCCATCGACTCGTGCAGCAAAGCGATCTGGCTGTCCAGCTTCGTCAGCTGACTCTCGATACGGGCCATCTCCTTGCCGGTCCGCCGCTCACGCGCCGACGCGGTCTCGCCCCGCGAAGGTTCCGCGCGAACCGGCGACGACACGGCGGCCCGGCCGGCCAGATACTGCTCGATGCCCCCGGGCAGCAGATCGCAACGCCCGCCGCCGGTCAGCGCATAGGTGACGTCGGTGACCCGTTCCAGGAAATACCGGTCGTGCGTGACGACGATCAGCGTGCCCGGCCAACCGTCCAGGTAGTCCTCGATGACCGTCAACGTGTCGATGTCGAGGTCGTTAGTTGGCTCGTCGAGCAGCAGCACGTTCGGCTCGTCGAGCAGCAGCCGCAGAAACTGCAGGCGGCGGCGCTCCCCGCCGGACAGGTCTTCCAGCCGCGCGGTCAGCTTGTCTCCGGTGAACCCGAAGTCCTTCAACAAGGTGTCGGCGCTGATTTCGCGGCCGCCCGCCAATTGTGTGACGCGGCGGCGGTCCTCGACGGCGTCGAGCACTCGGTTGGCTCCGCTGAGTTCGGCCAACGCCTGGCTCAGGTAGCCGATCTTCAGCGTCGTGCCCCGCTTGATGGTGCCCGCGGCGGGCGACAGTTCACCCGTCAACAGCTTCAGCACCGACGTTTTTCCGGTGCCGTTGACACCGACCAGCCCAATGCGGACGCCGGGCCCGATCGACCAGTCGAGGCGGTCGAGGATCACCCGCGGCGGGTCGCCCACCTCCAGCCGGACCCGGTGCAGATCGAACACGTCCTTGCCCAGCCGGTTCATCGCAAACCGTTGCAGCACAAGCGAATCACGCGCAGCGGGCTCGTTGGCGATCAACTCGTTGGCGGCCTGGATGCGAAACTTCGGTTTCGATGTGCGAGCAGGCGGGCCGCGCCGCAGCCAGGCCAGCTCCTTGCGCATGAGGTTGCGGCGCCGCGCTTCTGTGCCGGCCTCGAGCCGCATTCGTTCCGCCCGGGCCAGCACGTAGGCCGCGTA
>DATFCF010000287.1:0-7060 GCA_035253445.1 Mycobacterium sp. | reverse complement strand
ACTGGACCGCGATCGGGTGGTCGCTGCCGACGCCGACGTCCCCCACCATCAGTTGGCGGGTCTTGCGTCGCGGAGCCAGGGTTGGCGCGGGCGGTGCCGGCATACCCAAACCGATGGAGCCGGTGGACATTGTTAAGTCTCCTACTGGAACAACCTGATCGGGTTGACCAGGTCAGCGGTCACGGTCAGCAGCATGTAGCCAACCACCACTACCAAGATTACGTAGGTGGCGGGCATGAGCTTGAGATAGTTCACCGGCGCCGCGGGCAGGATGCCGCGTGCCGAACGAATCATATTGCGAATCTTCTCGAACACCGCAATCGCGATGTGGCCGCCGTCGAACGGCAGCAGCGGAATGAGGTTTATCGCGCCGAGCACGAAGTTCAGCTGGGCCAGGAAGAACCAGAACGCCACCCACAGCCCGGCATCGACGGTGTCGCCGCCGATGATGCTGGCACCGACGACGCTGATCGGCGTCTCGGGATCGCGTTCACCGCCGCCGATGGCGTCAACCAATGCGCCGATCTTGGTGGGGATCTTCGCCAGCGACTTGCCCAGTTCGACGGCCAGGTCGCCGCTGAACGCGAACGTCGCAGGCACCGCCGACAGCGGGTTGTAGTGCGTCGGGCCGAATTGGGCGGCGCTGATGCCGATGGCGCCCACCGTCGAGACCTCATCGCCCTCGCCGGTCAACCGCTGGGTCTGGGCGACGTCGACGACGGTGCTGATCTGTTCGCCGCCGCGCTCGATGACGACCGGAGTCGGGCCGGACGCTTTCTGGAGCGTGGACCGGGCTTCGTCGAAGGTGGCGACAGGCGTGTCGCCGATCTTGACGATCACATCGCCTGCGCGGATGCCTGCGTCGGCCGCCGGGCCTGCACCGCTGCACTCCGCCATCTTGTCTTTGCTGATTTGCGCTGCGACACAACCAGTCTCGCCGACGATTGCGGTGGTGGGGGCGTTCAGGTTCGGCAGCCCCCAGATCACCGCGATGGCGTAGATCAGGATCAGGCCGATGACGAAGTTCATGCCGGGGCCTGCGGCCAGCACCGCGGCGCGCTTCCATGTCTTCTGCTTGTACATGGCGCGCTCGTGCTCGTCGGGCGCCAGTTCCTCGATCGACGTCATGCCCGCGATGTCGCAGAACCCGCCCAGCGGGATGGCCTTGACGCCGTACTCGGTGGAGCCGAGTGCGTTCGGCCGGCGCGTTGACCACAACGTGGGGCCAAAGCCGACGAAGTAGCGGCGCACCTTCATGCCCGTCGCGCGCGCCACCCACATATGGCCGCATTCGTGCAATGCCACCGATATCAATATGGCCAGCGCGAACGCCACGATGCCAAGCACAAACATCATTTGGTGGCTAGTCCTTCTTCCGCAAACTCCCGCTCAACCGCGCTCTTGGCCCGCTCACGAGCCCAGCGTTGCGCGTCAAGTACGTCATCCACGGTAGCTGGTTCGGCCGCCCACTGGTCTCCGGCGCGCAGTACCTCGGCGATTGTCCGCACGATGGCCGGGAAGCGAATGCGTCCCTTGAGGAAGGCGTCCGCTGCTTCCTCGTTGGCCGCGTTGTAGACCGCGGTCAGGCAGCCGCCTTTCCTACCGGCCTCGCGAGCGAGCTCGACGGCGGGGAATACCTCGCCGTCCAGAGGCTCAAACTCCCAGGTAGCGGCCTGAGAGAAGTCGCAGGCCATGCTCGCTCCCGGCACCCGCGCCGGCCAGCCAAGCGCCAGCGCGATCGGCAGCTTCATGTCGGGCGGGCTGGCCTGAGCCAGGGTGGAACCGTCGGTGAATGTCACCATCGAGTGCACGATCGATTGCGGATGCACGACGACCTCGATGCGGTCGTATGGGATGCCGAACAGCAGGTGCGTTTCGATCAGTTCGAGGCCCTTGTTCACCAGCGATGCCGAGTTGAGCGTGTTCATCGGGCCCATCGACCAGGTCGGATGCGCGCCGGCCTGCTCGGGCGTGACGTGCTCGAGCCGTTCGGCCGCCCAGCCGCGGAACGGGCCGCCCGAGGCCGTGAGCACGATCTTGGCCACTTCGTCGGCGGTGCCGCCCCTGAGGCACTGGGCCATCGCCGAGTGCTCGGAGTCGACGGGCACGATCTGCCCGGGCTTGGCGGCCTTCAGGACAAGTGGACCGCCCGCGACCAGTGATTCCTTGTTGGCCAGCGCAAGGCGGGCGCCGCTGGCCAGGGCGGCCAGGGTGGGTTTCAGGCCGAGCGCGCCCACCAGGGCGTTGAGCACGACGTCGGCTTCGGTGTTCTCCACCAGCTGGGTGGCGGCCTGCGGCCCGGCGTAGGTGACGTCGCCGATCTGGGCGGCCGCGACATCGTCTGCGACGGCGATGTTGGTGACGGCGGTCTCGGCACGCTGCTGGGCCAGCAGTGCTGGATTGCCGCCGCCCGCAGCCAGCCCGACGACCTCGAACCGGTCCGGGTTGGCGGCGATGACCTCGAGCGCCTGGGTGCCGATCGAGCCCGTGCTGCCCAGTATCAGCACGCGCTGACGTCTGCTCACCGATCCATTGTGACGCGTCGCGGCCGGCTCTCCCGCGTGCGCCCAGGTGTGACGCAAATGTGACGTGCCCGAATTGGCGTCCATCCGCAGGCGTCATCATTCCGAATACCCGGTGTCAGTGCAGAGGGCGGACAGAGCGTCCGTCCATGACCAGGGAGCAAAGACCTAATGAAGATCATGTACCGCAAGGCATTTACCGCAGCAAGCCTGACCGCTGCCGCCATCCTGACCGTGTCAGCATGTTCGGACGACGCCTCCACCTCCGCGTCGGCGGAGACGACCAGTTCGAGCGTGGCGGTCAGCACCGCCGCCCCGGCGCCGATGGAACAGCCGATGGATCCCGCCGCCAACCTCGTCGGGCCAGGCTGCGCCGACTACGCCGCGCAGAATCCCACCGGTCCGGCCTCGGTGACGGGCATGGCACAGGATCCGGTGGCCGTCGCGGCGTCGAACAACCCCATGTTGACCACGCTGACCTCGGCGGTGTCGGGCAAGCTGAACCCGAACGTGAACCTCGTCGACACACTCAACGGCAGCGAGTTCACCGTCTTCGCGCCCACCGACGCCGCATTCGCGAAGATCGACCCGGCCACCATCGAGAAGCTCAAGACCGACTCGGGTCTGCTGAGCAGCATCCTGACCTATCACGTGGTGCCCGGGCAGGCCAGCCCGGCACAGGTGATCGGTACGCACAAGACCGTGCAGGGCGGTGACGTGAATGTCACCGGCGGCGGGAACGCCATCAAGGTGAACGACGCCGGTGTGGTGTGCGGCGGAGTGCGCACCGCCAACGCCACCGTGTACCTCATCGACACGGTCCTGATGCCCGCGGCCAACTAGGTCACCTTCTACCGCCAGCAGGGCCCCCGCGCAGCTGGGGAACGCAGAATCGCACTTCCCGACCAACTTTCGTGCGATTCTGCGTCTGCTCGGCAGAAAGACAGTCATGTTCACTCTCGTACTCATCGGCTTTCTCGGTGGCTTGATCACCGGCATCTCGCCGTGCATCCTTCCCGTTCTGCCGGTGATCTTCTTCTCCGGCACACAAAGCGTCCGCGCCGGCGCGGTCGCCGTGAAAACCAAGCCTTCGCTGTCTGAAACGCTGCGGCCATACCGGGTGATCGCCGGGCTGGTGCTGAGCTTTTCCGTTGTCACCCTTGTCGGTTCGGCGCTGTTGTCTCTGCTGCACCTGCCGCAGGATGCCATTCGGTGGGTCGCCCTCGCGGCGCTGGTGGCGATCGGGATCGGCTTGATCTTCCCGCAGTTCGAAGCGCTGCTGGAGAAGCCGTTCTCCAAGCTGCCGCAAAAGCAGTTCGGCTCGGGCAGCAGCGGTTTCGGTCTTGGCCTGGCGTTGGGTGTGCTTTACGTGCCGTGCGCCGGCCCGGTGCTGGCGGCCATCGTCATCGCGGGTGCGACGGGAACGATCGGACTACCCACCATCGTGTTGACGCTGTCGTTCGCGGTCGGCGCCGCACTGCCGCTGCTGTTCTTCGCGCTCGCCGGCCGACGCGTCGCAGAGCGGGTCGCGTCGTTTCGTCGCCGACAGCGCGAGATCCGCATCGCAGCAGGCATTGTCACCATCTTGCTGGCGGTCGCGCTGGTGTTCAACCTGCCTGCCGCACTGCAGCGCGCCATCCCCGACTACACCAGCAAGCTGCAGGAAACCGTCGGTGGTGACGAGCAGATCCGCGAGAAGCTCAACCTGGGTGGCATCGTCAACGACCAGAATCGTGAACTGTCGAACTGCACCAACGGCGCTTCGGAGCCGCAGAGCTGCGGCACCGCACCGGACATCACCGGCATCACCGGTTGGTTGAACACCCCCAACGGCGCCGCGGTGGATCTGAAGTCGTTGCGCGGCAAGGTCGTTCTCGTGGACTTCTGGGCCTACTCGTGCATCAACTGCCAGCGGGCCATCCCGCACATCGTCGACTGGTACGCCGCATACAAGGACGCCGGCTTTGAGGTGATCGGCGTGCACACTCCGGAGTACGCGTTCGAGCGCGTGCCCGACAACGTCGCGAGCGGGGCCGCGGACCTCGGCATCACCTATCCCGTTGCGCTGGATCCCAACTACTCGACGTGGACGAACTACCGCAACAGGTACTGGCCGGCCAAGTATCTGATCGACGCCAATGGCACGGTCCGTCACATCAAGTTCGGCGAAGGCGACTACGCAGCGACAGAATCGCTGATCCGCCAGCTACTCTCCGACGCCAACCCTGGCGTTACCCTGCCTGCGGCGACCGAGGCCGTCGACACCACTCCCCCGCCCGACCTCACCGCGGAGACCTATCTCGGCGTCGGCAAGGTGGTGAACTACGGCGGCGACGGTGTGTACGACGAGGGCAGCGCAACGTTCGACTACCCCGCCCGGCTACCCGACGACAGCTTCGCCTATCGAGGCCGGTGGAAACTCGACTACCAGGGCGCCACCGCCGATGGTGCAGACTCGAGCATCGAGCTGAACTACCGGGCGCGCAACGTGTATCTCGTGGTCGGCGGCACAGGCACCGTGACGGTCACGCGCGACGGGGAGTCCAAGCAGATTCCCGTCAGCGGTCCGCCGACGCTACGGCAGATCGTCGCCGACGACGCGATCGGCCGCGGCTTGGTCGAGGTGCGGCTAAGCCCAGGGCTGCAGGCGTTTTCGTTCACCTACGGCTGACCGCCGGCGGGTCCACCGTCGCCTCGATCTTTGCGACGAGCCCGTCACGCACGGTGAGGACGAGCACCACGGCGAGCCTGCGGCCGGAGAAGCCGAGTACTTCGCCGCCAGGCCCCGCGACCAGCGTCGCCCCATGCCCGAGGAACCGAAGAAGGTTGGGCGCCACCGCGTCCCGACCGTGGTTCACCTGTTCGGGCCCGCCACCGACAAAGGTTGCCACCCCCCACACCGTTGGATCCAGCACCGCGGTCAGGGACTCCAAGTCACCGTTCGCGCACGCGGTGATGAACTTCTCGGTGACGATCTGGTGCTCGACATCTGCCACCTCCGACACCCGAGGCGACGCATCGGAGAACTTCGACCGGGCCCGCCGGGCCAGTTGCCGACAGGTGCCGACGGGCCGACCCACCGCCTCGGCGATCTGCTCGAAGGGCATCTGGAAGACGTCGTGAAGCACGAACGCGACCCGCTCGCCGGGACTCAACCGTCGCAGGACTTCGTGCAGCGCGGTGCGAACCTCGTCGTCCAGGGTGACGCGGTCGGCCGGATCGAGCTCCGTTGATGTGCTGACGTCGAGGGCTCCCGACGCGTCGGGTTGTTCGTGCCTGGCGCGCGCCGATCGCATCTGGTCCAGGCACAGACGACCGGCAACGACGGTCAGCCAGGCGCGGACGTCGTCGATCTGGTCGGGCTGCGTCCGCGAAAGCCGCAGGAACGCCTCCTGTGCGACGTCTTCGGCCTCCCCCACGTCGCCGAGCATCTGGTAGGCGAGGTTCACCAGGTACGGGCGATGACTCCGCCACGCCGCCTCCACCGCCGGTGAATCGCTCATGCATCAATGACGAAGCAGCGCCGCAAAAAGTTATGCGCACCGGTGTGTAACTTTTCCCGTCGTGGCGCCGTCCTTGGTGTCATGAACGCCATTCTTGTCACGGGCGCCACCGGCAACGTCGGCCGCCCGTTGGTAGCACGGTTGGTCAAAGCCGGCGCCGAGGTGCGCGCGGTCACCCGCAATCCCGACACCGCGGAGTTTCCCGACGGCGTGCACGTCGAATCTTCAGCGGCCGACGGTCTAGCCGGCGCGTCGGCGGTGTTTCTCAATTCGCGCGCCCTTGGCGATGAACTCGCCGATGTGGTGAGTCTGGCGCGGCGGGCGGGTGTCACCCGATTGGTCGCGCTGTCGGCGATCAACGCCGACGACGACTTCTCGCGTCAGCCCTCGCGGTTCCGCGGTGACCGCAACAAGGAGGTCGAGCAGCTCGCCGTCGACTCGGGTCTGGAATGGGTGAGCCTGCGGCCGACGGTCTTCGCGACCAACTTCGTCGGCATGTGGTCGCCGCAGATCAAGGGTGGCGACGTGGTCAGCGGTCCGTATGCGTCGGCGTCGACCGCGCCCATCGCTGAATCCGATATCGCGGCGGTGGCGGCCCAGGCGTTGCTCACCGATGATCTTGTGGGTCAGAAGATTCCGTTGACCGGGCCGGCCGCGTTCACCAACTCCGAGCTGGTGGAGATCATCGGGTCGGTACTCGATCGCCCGCTGCGGTATCAGGAAGTTGCGCCGGAGTTCGTCCGAGAGCGATTCATCGGAGTGGGCTTTGCGGCCGAGTTCGCCGACGCCTACATCGCCTTCCTGGCCGCGACCACCGCGAAGCCGGCACTGGTCACCCACGAGGTGGAGAAGATACTCGGCCGGCCCGCTGAGCCGTTCGCACAGTGGGTGGCCGATCATCGCGGGCTGTTCACCAATTAACAAGGGAGACAACACATGTCTGATCTACGCCCACCGCGTTATCTCAAGCCGATGAACAAGTTCATGATAGCCGTGCAAAAGCTCGGGATCCCGACGGGACCGGCGATGGTTCTC
>DATFCF010000286.1:0-5406 GCA_035253445.1 Mycobacterium sp. | reverse complement strand
GGTGTCGATCATCAACACCGCCACCAACACGGTGATCAGCACTGTCACCATCGACACCCAACCCGAAAACCAGTGGCATTCAGTGTCGGTCAGCCCCGATGGTCGCCAGATCTATGTGTCGGACCTGGCCGACCGCACTGTACGGATCATCACCATCGCCCCGCCGGCGCCGCAAGAAAATCGTGCGCCGGTGGCGGGTACGCCCTCCGTGGGAACACCGAACGGAGTCACCGGATCGGTGAGCGGGTCGTTGAATTTCACTGACCCGGACGGCAATTCGTTGACCTACAGCGTGCCGACGCAGCCGACCAGCGGGACGGTCACCGTCAATGCGGGTAATTACACCTTCACGCCGACTCAGGCGGCCCGTGATGCGGCCGCCCAGACGCCGGGTCCGGATTTCGTGAGTTTGACTGTGGTCGCCAGTGATGGGCAGTTGTCGACCCCGGTGACGTTCTCGGTGCCGATCGTTCCGCCGAACCGGGCCCCGACCGCGGGTGTGCCGGCAGTGGGCACGCCTAACACGGCGACCGGATCGGTGACTGGCGCGTTGAATTTCACTGACCCGGACGGGGATTCGTTGACCTACAGTGTGCCGACTCAGCCGACAAGCGGGACGGTCACCGTCAACGCGGGTAGTTACACGTTCACCCCGAATCAGGCCGCCCGCGATGCCGCCGCCTTCACCGCTGGGCCGGATTCGGTCACGTTCACCGTCAACGCCAGTGACGGGTTGGCGACAACGCCCGTTTCGGTGACTGTTCCGATCTCACCGGCGGTGGTGTCGTCGTCGGCGCAGACCGGGTTTGGTCCGATGGGGGTGGCGGTTTCGGAGACGAAGACCTATGTGGCCAATCGGGACAGTAATACGGTGTCGGTGATTGATCGGGCGAATCCTTCGGCGACTCCGGTGACGATCAATGTGGTGGCGACGCCGACGGCGATCGCGTTGGGCCCGCAGGGCAGCAATCGGGCGTATGTGGCTGGTAATAACGCGGTTTCGGTGATCAACACGTCCACCAATCAGGTGATCGCCACGGTGAACACCAACGGTGGTCAGTCCTATGGGCTTGCGGTTGGTGTGCTGCCGGATGGGCAGCAGCGGCTGTATGTGGGCATGACCGGCAATAACCGGGTGGCGGTGATCAATATCAGCGCGG
This sequence comes from Mycobacterium sp., assembly GCA_035253445.1. Classification (GTDB taxonomy): domain Bacteria; phylum Actinomycetota; class Actinomycetes; order Mycobacteriales; family Mycobacteriaceae; genus Mycobacterium. The sequence goes on along the minus strand of DATFCF010000286.1, from coordinate 4,246 downwards.
CGACGCCGACGGTGATCACCACGGTGGCGGTCGGGACGACTCCCGGAGGGGTGGCGGTGTCCGCGGACGGTAACCGGGTGTATGTGGCCAACTTTGGCTCCAACTCGGTGTCGGTGATCAACACCGCCACCAACACCACGGTGGGTTCTGCGATCTCGGTGGGGGCCAATCCGGCCTTTATTGCGGTCGGCCCCAACGGGCAGGTGTATGTGTCCAACCACAGCAGTGGCACGGTGTCGGTGATCAACACCGTCCCGGCCACGCCGACGGTGTCGACGATCACGGTGGGCGCCCAGCCGTTCGGGCTGGCGATCAGCCCCGATCGCAGCCGGGTGTATGTCGTCAACGGCAATGACACGGTGTCGATCATCAACACCGCCACCAACACGGTGATCAGCACTGTCACCATCGACACCCAACCCGAAAACCAGTGGCATTCAGTGTCGGTCAGCCCCGACGGGCGCCAGATCTATGTGTCGGATCTGGCCGACCGCACCGTACGGATAGTGACTGTCAGCGGCGATGGCATCTCTCCGCTCTAGAGTGTGCGTGGCGAATACGGCAATAAGTGCGCGTCGATTCACTCGAGACGACATCGGCATCGCACGGATCGCGGTGCTGACGGTTAGGCGTAGCAAGCACCTTGATGGGTAGCGGCCGAGAGAAAGCCCAGCTAACAGGCCAGATCTGGATGACTGGTCGTGGTTCTCAAGGAGGTCACACCCGGACAGGTTGTTATCTACGTCACACCGCGTGGACTATTGATGTGATCAAGCGCGACGTGTGCCAGCCTTAGCTGTAAGGACAAGGAGCAAACACATTATGTCCGAAACGGGCACAGTTTTTGGGGGCTTGTGAGATGCGCGTATTGGTGACTGGCCACCAGGGATACCTTGGCACGGCCATGGTGCCGATACTCCGCGACGCCGGTCACGATGTTGCCGGTCTCGATGCCGGCTTTTTCGCGGAGTGCGTCCTTGGTCCTGCTCCCGACGATCCGCCCGGTATCGCCGACGACCGGCCCGTCGATCTGCGGGATGTCACGGTCGAGCAGCTTGTCGGGTTCGACGCCGTGATCCACCTCGCCGCGCTATCCAACGATCCGCTCGGCGCGCTGGCACCGGGAATCACCTATGACGTCAACCACCGCGCGTCGGTACGCTTGGCGCGGCTCGCCAAGGAAGCCGGGGTGTCGCGCTTCCTGTATGCGTCGACATGCTCGGTCTACGGTGCGGCCGGCGAGAACCTGGTCACCGAGGACGCACCGCTGCGGCCGCTGACCCCATACGCGGAAAGCAAGGTCCGAGTCGAGGCCGACGCCGCGGCAATGGCTGATTCCGGCTTTGCACCGGTGTTCCTGCGCAACGCAACGGCTTTCGGGTTCTCGCCGCGACTGCGTGCTGACATCGTCCTCAATGACCTCGTCGGCCGGGCGGTGCTGACCGGCGAAGTCCGAGTGCTCTCCGATGGCACCCCTTGGCGACCGCTGGTGCATGCCCGAGACATCGCCAAGGCTTTCGCGACATGTCTCAGTGCGCCAATCGAGGCGATCTACTGCAAGGCCTACAACATCGGCGCTGAATCCAACAATCTGACCGTGGCCGAGATTGCCAAGACGGTCGTCGAGGTGGTGCCGGATTCGAAGTTGGCTATCACCGGCGAGAGAGGACCCGACCCGCGCTCCTACCGAGTCGATTTCTCCCGCGCACGCGAAGGACTCGGCTTCGCTGCGGAGTGGTCGATTCCGGACGGTGCCGCCGAGCTTTACGAGCGATACACCGCGAACGGGCTGACCGCCGACGACTTCTTCAACCGATTCACCAGGCTGCCGCATCTGGAAAAGCTGCAGCGGGAGGGCGTTCTCGATGAATCGATGCGCCGGGTCAGCGCAATTGCGTGAGGATCTCGTACCCGCTCCCCGGCGCGTGCGAGCCGGCGCCCCGATGACGCGGCCCTTCCGGTTCATTGCGCCGATGCCACGGCTCGAAGGTTCGCCGGGCGCCTGGCGTGACTCGATCCGGCGCATTGAGGATTTGGGATTCTCGACGTTGTCAATCTCGGACCATCTCACCGCGGGCTGGGTGATGGACCCGCTCACGGCGCTGACCGCGGCGGCGGAGGTGACCAGCCGCCTCCGCCTCCTGACACTGGTCCTGGGCAACGACTTCCGGCATCCGGTGCCGCTCCACAAGGCGTTCGCGACTCTCGACGTACTGAGCGGCGGCAGAGTGGAGATCGGACTCGGCGCGGGTTGGATGGCATCCGACTACCAAGCGGCCGGTTTCCCGTTCGAGCCGGCGCCGGTCCGGCTTGCCCGGCTCGAGGAGGCGGTGACCGTCATCGACGGGCTGTTCCGCCCAGAACCGCTCGACTTCATCGGCGAGCACTACACCATCAGCGGCCTCGACGGCCTGCCGAAGCCAATCCAGCAACCCCGGCCGCCCGTCATGCTTGGCGGCGGGGGCCGGCTCGCCCTGGAGCTGGCAGGACGGGTCGCCGACATCGTTGGCGTGCACGCGCGCCTACGAGGCAGCGCACCCGGCGTCGATGCCGCCGCCGATTTGCGCGCCGACCGCATCGCCGAGAAGGTCGACTGGGTGCGGGCGGCATGGCGGGCGGCGGGCCGGCCCGGCGACGGTCCGGAACTGCAGCACTCTGTTTATCTGGTACGCGTCACCGACTCACCGCGCGTCGCGAGCGCTTCGGTCTCGAGCTTCGCCGGCTCGCTCGCAGCGGACGAGGCCGCGATGGGTGATTCGCCTTCGGTCCTTGTGGGCAGCGTCGAGGCGTGCGTGGAGCAACTGCTGGAGCGGCGAGAGCGGTTCGGGTTCAGCTATTTCGGCCTCGGCGGTGACGTCGAGATGGTTGCGCCGATAGTCGCGCGCCTTGCCGGGTGCTGAGCGCCGCGTGCTTTCAGTCTGCCGGGGCTATGACCGCGGGGGACGGAAGCGGGACGACAAACTGCCCGCCCCAGGCCCTGACCTCGTGCAGCGAGGCGACGATCTCGTCCGCCATCGGCCAGGCGAGGAGGAGGATCTCGTCGGGCCGGGTCTTGAGGATCGCGGCCGGATCGCGGATCGGGATCCGCGATCCCGGGATCGTCCGACCGTGTTTGGCCGGTGACCGGTCGACCGTGAACGGCAGCAGCTCTGGCCCGACCCTGGCCGCGGTGAGCAGCGTCGCGGCCCGCGACGGCGCGCCGTAGCCCACGACCACCCGGCCGGCCGCGCGGGCAGCGGCGAGGTGCCTCTGCAGTTCGTCTATGGCGCTTGCCGACGCCTTGCCGAAGTGGCGATAGGTATCGAGCCGGTCTAGGCCGGCGGCACGCTCCGCGTCGCGTACCCGCGCCGCTCCCGGGCCGGGCCGCCGTCCGGCGGCCGCCCATCCGGCGAGCACTCGCAGTGAGCCACCGTAAATCGGGAGGAGGCAGGCATCGACGACTGCGAGCCCATGGCGCGCTAGGAGCGGCTCGAGTGCGAGCAGTGAAAACACTGCGTGGTGGCCGTGGCGCAGCGCGTCGAGTTGCACGCCGGTCAGGACGGGAAGCGCGTGATCCACGGTGAGCGCCAGCGTGCCGCCCGGCGCGAGGAGACCTGCCAGGCCGCCGATCGCAGCGTCGAGATCGTCGAGGTGCGCGAGGAGGAAGTCGTCCACCACGAGGTCGGCGTCGCGCAGGGCTGCGGCATCGGAAGTGATGGGATCGCCTGGACGCCAAGCGATCACGCGGGCGGCCGTCCCGCCGAGACGGGCGGCGACGTCGGCGTCGGGCTCCACGATGGTCGTCGCGAGTCCCAGCTCGCCGAAGGCCCCTCGCAGGTGGTTGCCGTGGCTGCCGAGCTCGACGATCCGGGCATCGGCACCGAGCCCGAGCCCATCGCGGAGGTCGCGCACACCCTGGCGCGCGTACGCGTCGAGCGACGTCGACTGGGCGGCGAGACCCAGCATCGCGGCATCGTCGGCCTCCTCCGGCGCGCCTGTCCGCTCGAGCTGGAGGAGCAGGCAGCACGGACAGACGCCGACGAGCAGCGGCCAGGTGGGGTCGGGCGGCGCGCACGGCTCCGGGAAGCGGGTCGGGACCGGCTGCTCGCCGAGGTCCAGGATGCGCTCGAGCGGACCGGCGCCGCATGCACGACAGGTCGTAACGGGGAACGTCATCGCATTCGCCTCGCGCTCGAGCGCCAGCCGCTCATGCATGCCCCCCTGGTCATGGATACCCATGCTAACCGTCGCGTGGCGAATCTGTTAT
>DATFCF010000285.1:0-3762 GCA_035253445.1 Mycobacterium sp. | reverse complement strand
GGCGAGTTCCGCCCACGAGGGCTGGGGTCCGTGGTACGCGAAGCTCCCGGCCCCGAGCGCCACGAGCACAACTCCGGCGGCCCCGGCCAGCGGGGCCCTGACCCGCGCTGCCCATAACAGCACGGTCACTCCAGCGACGACGTAGGCGAGGCTAGTGATGGCCAGGACGGGCTGCGCTAGTACACCGCGAACGATGCGCTCGCAGTCCGTATGGCCGAAGCCCCCGATCACGGAGGTGGTGGCGGCGGTGGCGGTGGCGGTGGCGGTCCGAGCACTGGCACGGTGATTGGCGGCAGCCCCGGAATCTCCACGACCGTCGTGCCCACGGCGGGAGGAGGTGGAGGGGCACCCGGCGGGGGCGGTGGAGGCGGCGGCGGTGCCGGCGGAATGCCGTTGCTGATGGTTATCGTGATGATCGACCCAGGAATGGTTTGACCACTCGGGGTGGTCCCGATCACGGTGCCATAGGACGCGGCGCTGTTCACGGGTGTCGTCTGGTCGGCGACCTGAAAACCGGCGTCCCTCAGCCGTTGCCGCGCAGCATCCACCTTCAGGCCGGACACGCTGGGCACCCGGCTACCGGGCGCGCCACCGACATAGCGCGGATCCGTCGGCGGCAGAAGCACATCGCCGAAATCTCCTGCGATCGGCTTCATCGCCTCGAACCATGTGCGTGCGGGCTCGTTGCCGCCAAACAGGTTGCCGCTGCTGCATTTACGCAGTGGAAACGAGCAGATGCCGGACGGATTGCTCGAGTCGTCGAAGATATAGTTCGCCGCCGCGTACTGATTTGTGAACCCCACGAATCCCGACGAACGGTGCGACTCGGTGGTACCGGTCTTGCCCGACATCGGTAGATCCCAGCCCACCGATGCCGCGGCGCCGGCCGCGGTGCCGGGCGGTTTGTCGTCCTTGCTCAGCGCGTTCGCGAACGTGTTCGCGAGTCCCTCGGGCACCGCCTGGTCGCACGGCTGATTGGCGAAGGACACCTCGTTGCCGTGGCGGTCGATTATCTTGTCGATCGGATTCGGCGGGCACCACACGCCGCCCGATGCGAGTGTTGCCGCCACGTTGGCCAACTCGAGCGCATTGAGCTGGAACGGCCCCAGAGTGAACGAGCCGATGTTCTGTCGCTTGATGAAGTCGGCAAGGCTTTCGCTGCTTTCGGGGTCGTAGGCGCGCGCCGTTCCGGGAAGCGCGTAGGACCGAAGCCCCAGCCGCACCGCCATGTCGACCGCACGCGAAACCCCAACCTGCTGAATCAACTTGGCGAAGGCGGTGTTCGGCGAAACGGCCAGCGCGTCGGTGACATTCATTGAGCCGCGGTAGTTTCCGGCGTTTTTCACGCACCACGTCTCCTTCGGACACCCTGGCGATTCGCTGCTGCCGAGACCCCTTGCCTGGAATGAACCCGGCACCTGCAATTGAGCGTCGATACCCAAGCCCATCTCGAGTGCCGCAGCCGTGGTGAAGATCTTGAAGATCGACCCCGCCCCATCACCGACCAGCGAGAACGGCAGGGGCTGCACCGTCTCATGGGCATCGTCGTTGAGGCCGTACGTCCGATTGCCGGCCATCGCCATCACTCGATGCGCGTCCTTACCGGGCTTGATCACGCTCATCACGCTGGCGACACTGTCGAGGGTGGGACTGGCGATCTCGTCGATCGCCGACTTGACCGAAGACTGCATTCTGGGGTCCAGCGTCGTGCGAATCAGATAGCCGCCGCGGGCGACTTGTTCCTTGCTGATGCCGGCCCGCGCGAGAAATTCCATCACATAGTCGCAAAAGAAACCGCGGTCGCCTGCGGCGATGCAGCCATTCGGGAGCCCGTCCGGCTCGGGCAGTACGCCCAGCGGCTCGGCCTTGGCGGCACGCAGCTCATCGGCGTACTGAGGGAGATTCTCGATCATGGTGTCCAGCACGACATTCCGCCGGTCCGTTGCGCCTTGGGGATTGGTGTAGGGGTCGAGCAAGCTAGTCGACTGCACCAGTCCCGCCAACAGAGCGGCCTGCTGCCAGTTCAGCTGCGAAGCATCGATGCCGAAGTAGGTCTGCGCGGCGTCCTGGATGCCGAACGCGCCGTTGCCGAAATACACCAAATTGAGGTACCGGGTCAGAATCTCGGCCTTGCTGAACGCCTTGTTGAGGGTCAGCGACATCCGGATCTCACGCAGCTTGCGCGCCGGTGTCAGCGCGACAGCGGCCCGCCTCTGGGCGTCGGTCTGCGCCGTCACCAATAACTGATAGTTCTTGACGTACTGCTGCTCGATGGTCGAACCGCCGCGGGTGCCGGGGTTGCCGGCGAGGTACCCGGACAGGCCGGTCAGCGTGCCCGGCCAGTCCACGCCGTTGTGCTCGGCGAAGCGCTTGTCCTCGATCGAGACGATCGCCAGCTTCATCGTGTTCGCGATCTGGTCGGTTGCCACCTCGAACCGGCGTTGGGCATACAGCCAAGCGATCGGCTCGCCCGCGGCGTCGACCATCGTCGAGACCTGAGGGACGTCGCCCTCGACAAGCTGCGCGGAGCCGTTGGCGACGACGTCCGCGGCCCGGTTGGACATCAACCCGATGCCGCCGACGAACGGGAACATCAGCGCCGCCGTCAGCACTCCGGCCATGACGCAGTACCCCGCCAGCCTGCTAACGGTTCCCCAAGTCGGCCACCCCTCCGACATGCATCCAGGCTATCGGCGACCCCCATCGAATTCTGTGCATTGGCGAAGCTCGACGCGGCAGGCGTCGCGCTCAGCTGCGTGGATTTGCAAGCGACCAATGCCCTTTCACCCCGAGGACGCTTCGGCCCGGTAAGCGAGCGGTCACCCGCTCCGTCATGCCTTCAAGAGTTTGCCGGCGCGTACTTCGAGCAGAATCCGGGAGCCGATCACCGCCGGTGCGCCAACCATCAACAGCCAGAACCTCGCATCCGGCGGCACCACGCACATCGCCATCAGCGCGATGACGCCGACCACCAGCAGCGCGACGGTCGCGGTCATCATCCGATCGCGATGGGGCAGCAATCGCAGGTACGGCCCGAGCCGGCCACGCGCCGCAGGCGCGATGAGAATGATCTGCCAGATCACCAGCCCGACGAGGACGGCGAGCAACACGTACCCCCACCGGACCGAGCCGTCGCTCTCCTCCACCACAACGAACCGGGCGAGCACGAACACCGCGACGGATACCCAGAAGACGATTCGCCCGACGGCCATCGCAAGCGCGGTGTCGATGTTCTGCTGGGCGACGTCCATCCGTACATCGCTCGCCGCGGCGTGTGCGAAGTGGCTGGCCGCGCCGAAATGGTCCTTGCGTAGCAATTGCAGGCGGCCGAGATCGTTGCGTGCCATTGCGTGGTCCGGGTTGAGCCGCAGCGCCTCACGCAGCGCCTTCTCGGCAGCCGTTTGGTCGCCGTCCTCGAGAGCGACCTGGCCCATCACCGCGTGCGTATCCGCTTCGTAGGGTGCCAGTTCGACGGCCCTGCGGGCGGCTTCCGAGGCGACCGAGCTCATGCGTGGCACACCCGCGCTTACATAGGCCAGCACGTAATGGGTCAGCCACAGGTTGGGCGCATTGGCGACGGCCGCCTGGGCCGCCTCGCATGCGTCAACCGACCGACGCATCTGCTTCAACGACAGCGCCAGCAGCCGCAACGGGTGCTCTGCGTGCGGGTCCGTTGCTGCCGCCCGGGTGGCCAGTTCGTGAGCCCGCCTCGGCTTGTTCAGATCGAGTTCGGCGCGCGCCACCGCGCACAGCACAGACGAG
>DATFCF010000284.1:0-3991 GCA_035253445.1 Mycobacterium sp. | reverse complement strand
AATTGATGAGGCCTCCGGCATGGTTGATGAGCCGCCCCGACCGACAACGAGCAGCGTTGCTGGCGGTTGCTCACGATCATCCTGATCGTGCGGTGATGCCCCTGGTCATGCGTGCTGTCGATGTTCCTTTCGCCTTCATGGGCTAGCAAGCCCGGGCACCTGGCGAGCAACGCGCCATCGCCCACCGACAAAATCTCGCGCGACGGATCGCACATTCGGCGGATCAGCGCGGCGGGCCGAACTTCACCGGACGCGCACCCTTCCGCCGCGGCCATTCTTGACCTTGCCGCTCACAAACTTGGCTTTGCGGACGGCCGCTGGCTGATGTTTCGCCGGGGCTGGATCGTCGGAGCCATATTCGTTGACGAACTTGGCGAAGTCCTCGACGAGCCGCGCGGCATCGGCCGAGCGTGTGGTGTTGGGGTCAAGCATTCGCAGGATCGCCTCGCGGGCGACCGTGGAGGGCGGCAGCCCGCGGGTTTCGGCGACGCGCTCGAGCTCGGCGAGCTCGTCGTCGTTGAGTCGAATCTGAAGCACCTTGCTGCGGCCATGCCCGCGGGTGACGGTGGTCTTGTCGGTGATAGGTGCGTCGCGGTTGTTGTCGATGGCTTCGGCTTCGGCAGCGATCTCTGCGGCCAGCTCGCCGGCACCGCTGAAGTTCGCTGTGACATGTCGCTGATTAGTCATGAGGTTGGTTCCTCTCCTCGGTACAGGCGTTGGTCGCGGACATTCGCTTTCCACGCGTTGACGCCCCAGGTGGTGCCCTCGTCGTCGAGGACGATGACGGTCAGGACGGCTTGGGCGGTGATTGAGTAGCCGATGATGCGCACGCCGCGACCAGACTTGGATGCCGGATCAGGATTGACGACCACGCGATCGGGATCGCCGATCGCCTCGTCAGCGTGCACCGGGGCGACACCGTGCTTGGCGATGTAGTCGCCGCGGTGGGTCCAGTCGGCTTGCACTAACACCACCTTAGTGTATTACACCGTATTACAAAAGGGCGTTGATTACTTGCGCATCACAATGAGAACCTCGGCACAGTCGGGACTGCTTTGGTTCACCCAGTAGCAGAGGATTCGCGTGAGTCGTTCTCGCCGACGGCGGCCGCCGCTTCCCGTGTGCAGGGGTGGCCGAGTGTCGCCGCCTTCCCAGCCAGCAGATTGCTCACCGCCCAAGTGATTTCGAAATGGTCATCATCCTCAGTCACCGACGAATACAGAGGCAGCGGGCCCTTCCACTCAAGCCAGTGGGTTTCCGGTTCATCCGGGTCGGCGTGCACGATTGCAACGACGAATTCGGCCACCGCGTCGGGCGTGCAGAATGGCCGATCAGTCGCGATACCGAGGGACATCGGGCGGCAGCCTACTACCGCGCTCCGACAACAGCCCGGAACCAAGTGCAGTATTTGCCAAGTTCAATCCCAGTATCGCGCACCAGTGTTTATGCAGCTCGTAGGTGATTCTTAGTCAGCCAGACCGGCAAGCGCCGAACTTGGTGCGATCGGGCATGGGTCGACGGGGTTGGGCTCAGATCGCTGTCAACGCCACGGACGACGGCGCGCGGCGAGGCCAAGGCCGGTTATTCACCTAACGCGCCCCCACCCAATCCGCAACTATGCCGGCCACGGCCAGTGCTGCACCCACTGCGGACACCCCGAGCCCCCGCAGTGCCCACCGCAATTCCTGACGCACGTGCGCATCCTGGTCGGCTTGATGGTCGTCAATCGCGGCCTGGACATCGTCAGGCGACAGCGGCGGCGGCAGCTGCTGCAAGTGCTGCCTGAACAGATCGCGCACTTGTTCCGGCACGGGTAGATCACCTCTCACCGCGGTGGCGGTCAGCGTCCCAGTCGCAGTGAAGTGAGCGTCGACGTGCTTGGTCATGCGCGTATTGGCGCGATCACCGAGGTCGGTCAATATCCGGCGCAGATGTTCTTGTCGGTGCCCGGATGCATCGTGCCATGCAACCAGTAGCCCATAGCCAGTAATGATGATGCCCGCAATGCCGACGACACTTCCAGTAAATTCGAGGACTCTGCCGGCCAGTTCCACGTTTTCAGGCTAAGTCGTTGTCCGCCAGCCCGATGCGAATTCCCGCCACACGTGCCACGGGCTACCTGGCCACGGGCCTAGCAACCCCTGGTGTCAAGTAGCGAGCATGGACCCACGGGCCCGCGATTATCCGGTGGAGGATTCGGTCCGTCCCAGATAGTCAGAGAGACGTTGCCCTGACCCCAGTTGACGCTGTACCAGGTGTGGCAGACGTTCCAGTCCCAATTTGGTGGACCTGGTGAATTGAATGGGCCGCCCGGCCCACCGCCGGGGTCGTCCCCTGGGCACCAGGTATAGGGGCCGGAGGGCGGCGCCGCCGCAGCGATACCTGCTCCCAGCCCCAAACCGGCCAGACCCAGCGCACCAGACACCAGCGCCGTCATTGCGAACCGCGGAACTCGATTCATGGTTGGTTCCTTTCGTGAGGCGCGCCGCCGTATTCGTGTCGGTGCAAGTCCGTGTGGTGGCTGCCGATCCTCACAAGTACGGATGCGCGTTTGCTCTTGTACGGCCATCGTCGGGTCCGGGAGCACGCTTGTATGGAGTAGTCGACTACCCCATTTTCGCCGGCGGCCGTAACCTCCCAGGGGTGCTGGGTGCGCTAGTACGAACCAGGGCTGGAACATGGATCATTCACCCGTCGACACGCCGCCCAACGGGCAATGCTCCTGACCGACTAGACCCGACAACGCCGGGGCGACCTCCACACCACGCGGCCTCGGCGATCGCTTGCTGTCATTGCAGTGAGCGAATTGTTATGCCTAGCGAAACACACCGACACCGTGGCAAACTACACGCAGATGCCATGCGCTGGCGTCATTGAAGTAAGTAGCTGGAAGGGCGACATGAGTGCAGGCCTGCTGCTCGCGGTCTACGGCGCCGGCGCGCTGATTACCTCAGCTGCGGCTTTTGCGGTGTCGACCAGGGCGGGACGGGTACTGACCGCTGTCTTAGCGGGCGTCCTGTGGCCGGTGGTGTTGGTGGGCGCGGTGCAGGCAGGGCTGATCTATCTGCTGGTAGGCCGCCGGAGACGGGCACGCAACGCAGCACGGCCGCCAAGGATCTGTTCTGCCAGACCGGATGCCGGGCTTCCATGCCCACCCGATTGCGACGGCGCCGAGGGTGGCGATATTCGAGGTGAAGCTAACCGTGGACCTGGTGCGGGTACAGGTCCGTAAGTTACCCTCGCACGGATCGCGTCGCCAGCGACTAGTGCTGAAAATCGACCGACCGAAAGATACGACCCGCCAATGCATTTCCCGGAGTAGCCGGAAACCCGCTTGCTCCAGGCGGGCCGGCGTGCCTCCGACGCACCTGTCCAACAGCCTCTTTCACGCCTACAACGAAGCCATACTGCATCCATGCGGTGTGTCAGCCCTCGGAGTGCCCGTGCCGGCACCGCGGCGCTGCTTGTCACTCTGGCCGGCTGTTCGTCCGCCACCGGGCCACCTCAGGACACCAGGGTCATCTTTGACGGTCAGACCTACACCATCCACGCGCCCGTCCGCTGCGCCATCAACGCCTACGGCGAGCTCTCCATCGGTGTCAGTACCGACCGTGCCAAGAAACTGATCTCGGTGGTGCTTACCCGGGACCCGCCATTCGTCGTCGAATCTGTGGGCTTCCGTCACGATGACGTTCGGGGGTACACCAACAACTCCAACGAGCTCTGGGCGACCAAGGGCGACAACATGTATACGATCAGCGGCCGGATGCCGCCAGAAGAGGGCGAGACGTTCTGGCATCAGTTCAAGATCGACGTCATCTGCACACAGATCGAGGAGTACACGCCCCGGTACCGACCACGGGACAATGGTCCGAGACCTCCCCGTTCCTACTACTAAGGCCGGAAAACGCTCGTCGCCCAGACTCCACCCCATTAGGCTGCTCCGCAGGCCGACCGGTCACGACGACTTAGGGGTGGGACATGATCCGTG
>DATFCF010000283.1:0-3731 GCA_035253445.1 Mycobacterium sp. | reverse complement strand
GTGACCGGGCGGGCACCCACCAGAACCGGTATCTGCGTTTGAGGTCGCGGAAAGCCGGTGTCGCTCAACCACAATCGGATCCGGCTCTCCCTCGGGGACGCTGCTCCGCCATCGACAAGCGGAAGTAGCTCGCGCAACTGCCGGCTACCCGGTGCTCGGCGATACCGTCGAGCGAGCGTCGCAACCTCGTCGACCGAGAAAGGCCGGCTCCACATCAATGCATCCAGTCGGGCCAGCGCCTCTGGCCGATCCAGGTGGCGCCCCATATCGAAAGCGGTGCGAATCCTTGTCGTGACAGGCAGACCCGCGACCCGAGTGATCTCGTCATCGGCAACCTGTTCGGTGCGGAAAACCAGCCCCTCCTGCTGCTGGCGTTTCACGCCCACCACCTCGATGGGTTGCGCCGGATCCACCCACGGGGCGCCATGCAGGGCGGATGCGGCGAGACCGGCGACGACGCCGCGGCGACCGGATGCCAGCCACGCGGCGATGGCCCGGTCGCGCAGCGACAGGTCCACGTTCTTCGGCGCATAGACGCCGCGATACACAGTCCTGTACCCCCGCCGCAGCTCGTGGCGGGTGACGCGGCCCGCCCTCACTGCTTCGCCGCCGAGAAAAATTTCAGCCATGGCTGCATCGTGCCCGCGTGCACCGACAACTCGCACTAGACCGCGGCGGCGACTAGGGCGTCCAGCCACGACTCATCAACGCCGTCCGCGCACGCTCGACGATGTCGGCCGGACGATCCTCTTTGATCACCTGATCGACAATCCAGCCAAGTCTGCGCGCCGTGCGCAGGGATCGGATGTCCTTGGTGTACTGCCTGCGATCGGTGCGGTGCTGGTCACCGTCGTACTCGGAGACGACCATGAATTCCTCCCACCCCATGTCCGCCATCCGAACGAGTCGCCCGCGTCCCTCGACTATGGGGATTTGGGTTGTGGGCCTTGGCAATCCCGCATCGACGTAGAGCAACCGCAGCCAGGTTTCCCGCGGGGACGCGGCACCACCGTCGACAAGTGGCAGCCTGGCTCGTAGTGCCTTCAGTCCCCGGGCACCGCGATACCGCTTAGCCAGGAGTAGGACGTCTTCATCGGAGAAGGGCGCGGCACGCATGAGGGAGTCGAGCCGGGCGATCGCATCACCTCGCGGTAGGTGCCGGCCCAGGTCGAACGCTGTCCGTACCCGTGTTGTGACCGGCAACTTGCCGACCCACGTCACCTCGTCATCGGCCAGCGCCTCGTCGCGCACAATCAGGCCTGGCTGTGGTCGAGCGCGACGGGCGATCAGTTCAATCGGTATGTCGTTGTCGACCCATTGGGCGCCGTGCAAGGCCGATGCGGCCGCGCCGGCAATTACCCCGCGACGATTCGACGCCAGCCACGCGGCGGTGGCTCGGTCTCGCAATCTGGGCTCGACACGAGCGGGCAGATAGATCCCACGGTAGAGCGGCCGATGCCACCGCCGCAGGTCTTGCCTCGTCAGGCGTCCGGCGGCGATCGCTTCGCTTCCGATGAAGACCTCCCCCATCGCCGAATCGTGTCAGGACAGACCGACATGGCGTCGAACCGTACGTTTTGTAGAGAAAGTTCGAGAACGGCTGTACAAAACGTACGTTTCGCGGAACGGGAAGACGCTAGACCATTTGGCGGCGGCCCGACAGCGCGCGGCCGAGCGTCAACTCGTCGGCGAATTCCAGGTCACCGCCCATCGGCAGACCCGAGGCGATCCGCGTCACCGTCAGCCCCGGGATATCGCGCAGCATCCGCACCAAGTACGTCGCGGTCGCCTCGCCCTCGGTGTTCGGATCCGTCGCGATGATCACCTCGGTGATATCCACCCCGTCGACTCGCTCACCAATCCTGTTGAGCAGCTCGCGAATTCGCAGCTGCTCGGGCCCGACGCCGGACAGCGGGTCCAACGCGCCACCCAATACGTGGTAGCGCCCGCGGAATTCGCGGGTGCGCTCGACGGCCTGCACGTCCTTCGGCTCTTCGACCACACAGACCAGCGACCCGTCGCGACGTGCATCGGAGCAAATTCGGCAGCGTTCGTCGTCGGAGACGTTGCCGCACACCGCGCAGAACCTCACGCCATCACGCACCTTGTTCAACACCGCTGTAAGCCGGTCGATGTCAGGCGGCTCGACCGACAGCAAGTGGAAAGCGATCCGCTGCGCACTCTTCGGCCCGATGCCGGGCAGTTTGCCGAGCTCGTCGATCAGATCCTGGACCGGGCCTTCGAACAAGTCACAGCCCCGGCAAACCGAGCCCGCCCATCCCGCCGGCCAACGGCCCGAGCCGGTCGTGCGCCAGGATGGTGACTTGTTTGGATGCGTCGGCAATCGCGCCGACGATGAGATCCTGCAGCGTCTCGGGATCGGCTGGATCTATCACCTTCGGGTCGATCGCCACCGCCACTACCTCGCCGCTGCCCTTCATGGTGACCTGCACCAGCCCGCCACCGGCCTGGCCGTGCACCTCAGCGTTGGCCAGCGCCTCCTGGGCCTCCATCAGCTGTTGCTGCATCTGCTGCGCCTGCGCGAGGAGTGCCGACATGTCGGGTTGGCCTCCGGGTTGCATGACAGTCCCCTTGCGTATTGGTCTCGACTTGGTTTCTCTCGCTCGCACGCGGCGGTTTGGACTTTCAGCCTAGTCGGCCAAGGGCTACCTTGACGCGGTGCACGTCCCAGCCAGCCTGCGTGTCGGCGCCGCAATCGCCACCGGCCTGCTCGTCGCCGCGTCGACACTCGTCAGCCCCGCCAACGCCGCCCCAGCCAACATCGCCGGCATGATCGTGTTCCTCGACCCCGGCCACAACGGCTCCAATGACGGCTCGATCAGCCGGCAGGTGCCCACCGGCCGCGGCGGCACCAAGGACTGCCAGGCCAGCGGAACCTCGACCGAGGACGGCTACGCCGAACACACCTTCGCCTGGGACACCACCCTGCGTATCCGCCAGGCATTGACCGCGCTGGGCGTGCGAACCGCCATGTCACGCGGCGACGACACGGGCCTCGGACCCTGCGTCGACGAGCGTGCCGCCATGGCCAACGCGCTGCGTCCCAACGCGATCGTGTCCATCCACGCCGACGGGGGCCCGCCAACCGGCCGCGGCTTCCACGTGCTCTACTCCGCCCCGCCGCTCAACGACGCGCAGGCCGGGCCGTCGGTGCGGTTCGCGCAGATCATGCGCGACCAGCTGGCATCCTCTGGCTTCGTGCCGTCCACCTACATCGGCAGCGGAGGCCTCAATCCGCGCTCCGATATCGCCGGCCTCAACCTGGCTCAATACCCGTCGGTCCTGGTCGAGTTGGGCAACATGAAGAACCCCGTCGATTCCGGGTTGATGAAGACGCCGGAGGGCCGGCAGAAGTACGCCGACGCCGTGGTGCGCGGTATCGCGGGCTTCCTGGGAAGCTAGGAACCCTCGACTTCCTTCTTCAGGTTCGCCAATACCGCGTCCTGAATCTTGCGCAGTCCCAACGGCGCAAACGTCTTCTCGAAGAACCCGCCGATGCCGCCGGCACCCTGCCACGACGTCTTGACAGTGACCGACGATCCCGCGCCTGCGGGTGCGACGGTCCAGTTGGTAACCATCGAGCTGTTGGTGTCCTTCTCGATGACGGTGTGGCCGGCGACGTCGACGGTGGCCTTGACGTCGCGCACGCGGGACTTGGTGGCCTGCAGTTTCCAGGTGGCGACGGTTCCTGCGCCCTGCCCGCCTTCGAG
>DATFCF010000282.1:0-11369 GCA_035253445.1 Mycobacterium sp. | reverse complement strand
CGCGGAGCTGGTCACCGGCGGACCGGGCCGTCCGAGCGATCTGAAGCGCGGTTACTACGTGCAGCCGACGGTGTTCGGCAACGTGCGCAACGACATGACGATTGCGCGCGAAGAGATCTTCGGCCCGGTGCTGTGCATACTCGGCTATGACGACCTGGATGAGGCGCTGGAGATCGCCAACGACACCGATTACGGCCTGGCCGGCCGGACGGCATCGACACCGGCTACTACGTCAAGCCAACGGTTTTCGCCGACGTCACCAACGACATGACCGTCGCGCGGGAAGAGATCTTCGGGCCGGTGCTGTGCATCCTCGGCTACGACGACCTCGATCAGGCTGTCGAGATCGCCAACGACACCGAGTACGGCCTTGCCGGCTACGTCTCGGCGGCCAACCTCGACACGGCACGCGAGGTCGCCCGCCGAATCCGCGCCGGTTCCGTCGCGATCAACCACGGCTTCGATATGAGCGCGCCGTTCGGTGGCTACAAGCGCAGCGGCAACGGACGCGAGTGGGGCCAGTTCGCGTTCGACGAGTACCTGGAGACCAAGGCCGCGCTGGGTTACGCGCCCGAATAGGCTGGCCCGGATGGCGAGCGAAAAGTACGAGTACGGAATCGATTTCGACGGCATCGCGGCCATCGACATCCACACGCACGTGGAGGTCGACGGTCACGGCCGCAAGGCGTATGACGACGACCTGGTCGAAGCCGTCGGCCAGTACTTCAAGATGGGTCCGGGCGCGTTGTCGAGTGTCGACGCGCTGGCCGACGAGTACCGCCGGCACAACACCGCCGCCGTCGTCTTCACCATCGATGCGCGCACGGGTATGAGGCACGTGCCGAACTCGGTCGAGGACCTCGTGGCGGGCGCTGTGCGCAACAACGACGTGCTGATCCCGTTCGGCAGCGTCGACCCGTGGCACGAGCGACGCGCCGTGCACCGCGTCCACGAGTTAATCCGCGACTACGGCGTCAAGGGTTTCAAGTTCCATCCCAGCATGCAGGCCTTCGAGCCGAACGACCGCCGGTTCTACCCGATCTACGAGGCGATCGCCGAGGCGAAGGTGCCTGCGCTGTTTCACACCGGGCAGACCGGAATGGGCGCAGGGCTGCCCGGCGGTCACCGCATCAAATTGCGTTACTCCGACCCGATGCTGCTCGATGACGTGGCCGCCGACTTCCCGGAGCTGACGATCGTGATGGCCCATCCCGCGGTGCCGTGGGTGGACGCGCAAATCGCGATCGCCACGCACAAATCAAATGTGTTCATCGATTTGTCGGGATGGAGTCCGAAGTACTTCCCGCCGCAATTGGTCCGTGCCGTCAGTCGCCAGCTGCGCACGAAGGTGCTGTTCGGAACGGACTACCCGTACATCCGGATGGACCGCTGGCGCAGCGATTTCGCGGCCCTCGACATCGACCCCGCCGTGGTGCCGCTGGTCTTCAAGGACAACGCGCTGCGCGTGCTGGGGGTTACGTCTTGAGCGCGAGCTGGGCCTGAGCGCGAGCAGACGCAGAATCGGATGGAACCGCGTCGGGTAACGCGATTCTGTGTCTGCTCGCGGGGAAGGCGATGAGTTTTGGCGGCGGCGACAGTCGATATCGCTGACTAACCCACCACCACACGAAGGAGGCCGTCGTGCCTGTCCGCAACAGCGCGCCGCTGGGCGCCCCGATCTGGATTGACCTGGCGTCGTCGGACGTCGACCGCGCCCAAGAGTTCTACGGCACGGTGTTCGGCTGGACTTTCGAGTCGGCAGGCCCCGAGTTCGGCGGCTACATCAACGCCTTCAAGGACGGCCGGCCGGTGGCGGGCCTGATGGCCAACGACCCCCAGTGGAACAGCCCGGACCGGTGGAGCATTTATTTGCACACCGCCGACATCAAGGCCACGTTCGACGCGGCGATCGCCGCAGGCGCCACCAGCTGGGTCGAGCCGATGGAAGTCAAGGACAAGGGGTTCATGGCGGTGCTTACCGATCCCACGGGAGCGCACTTCGGGTTGTGGCAGCCGACCGGGCACAACGGCTTCGAGGTCGTCAGGGAGCATGGCGCACCCGTCTACTTCCAGCTGACCACCCGCGAGTACGGCAAGGCGCTGGACTTCTACCGCGAGGTGTTCGGCTGGCAGACCGAAACGGTTGCCGATACCCACGAATTCCGGTATAGCACAGCGAGTTTCGACGGTGATGCGTTGCTCGGCGTGATGGACGGTACGAAGGATCTCCCCGAAGGTGTGCCGTCGAACTGGTTCTTCTTCCTCGGGGCCGACGACGTCGACAAGACGGTGCAGCTGGTCGTCGACAATGGTGGCAGCGTGATCCGCGGAGCCGAGGACACCCCGTACGGCCGGCTGGCCGCCGTAGCCGATCCCACCGGTGCGGGTTTCAACCTGTCATCACCTGAGGCCTGAGGCGAAGATAGGGGCATGCCCAGCAGCCCCAAGGTCTACGTCAAAGCCTGTATCAACGGCGCCCGCGGCCCTGACCAGCACCCGGGTCTGCCGATCACGCCCCGGCAGTTGGCAGACGAAGCAGTGGCTGCGCACCGGGCCGGGGCCAAGGCGGTGCACATGCACCCGAAGACCGCCGATGGCGTCGACTCCCTTCTCCCGGAGGTGGTCGACGCCGCGGTGTCGGCGGTTCGCCACGCTGCGCCGGGGCTGCCGCTGGGGGTGACGACCGGATACTGGGCGCTACCGGACGCCGATGCGCGGTTACGTGCTGTCGACGCGTGGCGCGTGCTGCCCGACTTCGCGTCGGTCAACTGGCATGAGCCCGGTTCGGACGAGCTGGCCCGGCTGTTGTTGAGCAAGGGCCTCGGTGTCGAGGTCGGCATCTTCCACGCCGAGGCAGCCGAATCCTGGGCGGCCTCTGAGCTCGCGCAGCACTGTATGCGGGTGATGATCGAACTGGGAGGCGACGGGGACATCGCCACCGCCGACGATCTGCTGAGCCAGGTGCTGGCGGCCGGTTCACCGGCGCCGGTGCTGCTGCACGGCCTCGACGAAAGTTGTTGGCCGCTGCTGGAACACGCCGGGGTGCGCGGCGTGCAGACCCGCATCGGGATGGAGGACACCCTGCGGCTGCCCGACGGCTCGACCGCGCCGGACAATGCGGCCTTGGTGTCAGCGGCCGTGCAGCTGCTCAGTCGGTAGGCGGAGCCAGGGCGAAGTCGGCGAAGTCGAAGCCCGGGACCACCACACAGCTCACCAGGCTGGGCGCGTCGTCGCGCGGGCGTGCCCGCTGCCAATATCCGGCCGGCACGATGAACTGGGGAGACTCGCCGGCGTTGATGTCGGCACCGAGCAGATGCGTTGTGGCACCGTCTTGTTCGGGCCCGACCTCGAGCAGCAGCGGGCTTCCATGGTGATAGAGCCACAACTCTGTGCTGCGCACGGTGTGCCACGCCGACTGCTGACCGGGCATGAGCAGGAACAGGATTGCCGTTCCTGCGGTACGGGGACCGGTGTAGTCCGGCGGCAGCGCAGACTGGGGCACCGTCAACTCGCTGCGCCAGGTTTCCCGGAACCAGCCGCCCTCGGGGTGAGGGGACAGGTCGAGCCGATGCGCCCAGTCCGGAAGATCGCTCATCGCAATAGCCCCTTTTTCGGTGTCGGACACTCCACAGTAGAGACCCGACCGGTTACGCGGCACCGGATAGTCTCCACACATGTCTCGCCTGCGCCCCGGTTGGCTGGTAGCGCTGTGCGCGATGGTGCTGGCGGTCAGCGCCTGGCTGCCCTGGCTGACCACCAGGGCCGACGGCGGCGGCCGGGCCAATGCGATCGGCGGCGTCGTCGGGAGGCTGCAGGCGCCACCGCCGGGATTCGGGGTCGGGCAGCTCATCGTTCTGCTCGCAGCGACGTTGATCGTCGCCGGGGCGATGGCCGCGCGCGGGCTGTCGGCCCGCATGGCATCGTCGGCAGCCCTGGCCATTTCGGTGCTGCTCGTGGTGCTGACCGTGTGGTATTACCGGCTTTACGTGTACGACCCGGTGTCCGCGGGTTACGGGCTGTATCTGGGAGCCGTCGCGGCCATCGCCGCCATGCTTCTGTCGGTGTGGGCGATGGTGGCCGCCTGGGCCGGGGCCGCTGGGACGTCATGAGCGGATTCGTCGAGCCGGTCACATTGACCGGAGACCAGTGGGTAGCACTGGAACCGCTTACCCGCGAACATATTCCGGAGATCGCCGCAGCCGCCGCGGACGGTGAGCTCGGCCGCCTGTGGTTCACCGCGGCCCCCGCTGCCGAAGAAGTCGAAAAGTGGGTCCAGACGCGGTTGGCGTCGCAGACGCCCGACACCGGGCTGACCTTCGTGGTTCGTGCGCCGGACGGCACGCTCATCGGCTCGTCGACCTATATGAACGTCGACGCGCGAAACCGCCGGCTGGAGATCGGCAACACGTGGTACGTCGCCTCCGCGCGGCGCAGCGGCGTCAACAGCGAAACCAAGTTGCTGATGCTCGGCCACGCCTTCGACGAGTTAGGTTGCGTCGCAGTCGAATTCCGCACGCACTTCTTCAACTTCACCAGCCGGGCCGCCATCGAGCGACTGGGAGCCAAGCTCGACGGGATCCTGCGCAGCCACCAGCTACTGGCCGACGGGTCGCGCCGCGACACCGTCGTCTATTCGATCCTCGACATCGAATGGCCAGCCGTGCGGTCCAACCTGCGCTACCGGTTGGACCGCAACGGCTAGTCGGCCGATTACCTATTCGGAATCGACGGTCGTGGTTTCGATGGATCTCTGGCTGCCACCATGGGCAACGTCGATCTTGCGCGGCTTGGCGCGTTCGGCCAGCGGGATGGTCACGGTCAGCACACCGTTCTCATACGTCGCGGTGATGGCCGATGCGTCAATGCCATCGCCGAGGGCTAGCTGCCTGCGGTAGCTGCCGAAGAATCTCTCATTGGCCAGCCACTGCACGGACTCGTCGGAGCGGGCGGTGCGGTGGGCGGAAATTGTCAGCGTGCCGCTGTCCACGTTGACGTCCACCGAGCCGGGGTCGACACCGGGTAGGTCGGCGGTCAGGACGTAGTGATCGTCGATCTTGCACAGGTCCATCGGCATGAACATGGGAGTGCGATGTGATCCGGTCTGGCTGGTCAGCAAGCCCCGGGTCAATGCGTCAAGGTCACTGAACGGATCAAAGCGAAGCACAGCAATCCACCTCCTATATCGTTCAGAGCCCGCCACCCTGGCGGGCAGCTAAATCACTGTGCACCTGCGATGTTAGCACTCTCCATATCAGAGTGCCAGAAAATTTCGTGGCTATTGGGGTGCGACGATGGCGGTATGCCACGTGCGACGGAAGGCCTGCTCGCCGAGATGCGACGGCTGTGCCTGGCGCTGCCAGAAGTCACCGAGGGGCTGACCCACGGCGGGGAGACCTGGTTCGTGCGTCGACGGTCATTCGCCAAGTTCGTCGACCCCTCCAAGCATCGGCTCGACGAGCGACATGTGGCGTTCTGGGCGGCCGCTGCACCCGGCGCTCGCAACGAACTCGTCGCCGAAGATCCGCAGCGCTTCTTCATCCCACGGTTCGGCGGATACGACTGGATCGGTATGCGGCTCGATCTGACAGACGATGGACCCGACTGGCAAGAGGTCGCCGAGATCCTCACGGACGCCTATCGCCAGGTTGCGCCGAAGTTCCTGATCGCCCGGCTCGGCTAGACGGCGGCGACCTGTGCTCCGGTCAGCGGCTGCGCGCATTGATCGCAGGCCAGCACCGCGATGAACCGCCGGCCGCAGGCCGTGTGTGTGAGGATCACCGCCGGGCCCTCCGGCGCCCGGAACCACCGCTGCGCCCATTGCAGGGCGGACACCAGCACGGGGTACAGGGCCCGGCCCTTCTCGGTGAGCTGGTATCGGCTTCCGGCGAGCGTCATCACCTCGTTGGCGGTGAAGATCGACAGCCGGTCGGCGATCGAACCGGGCGGCGCGCCGAGCTGCGTCTGGAATTCGGTGAACCGGCTCATGCCGACGAACGCGGCGACCAGTAGCGCGAATCCCCACCGATTGCCCATCACGCTCATGGTCTGGGGAAACAGGCCGGCCGCGCCGCCGGTCTGAACGGCCTCAGAGCGGCGCCGGGTGGAAGTCACCGGCATGGAGCGAGACCACGAACCGCTCGGACCCCACTGCGCCACAACATCTTTCTCGCTCGCGGCCTCACCGCAGGAGCGGCAGGTGAGCAGCGGCGCGAAGTCGCCGCCACAAGCGTGGTGCCTCATGCCGGGCAGTCTCTCGGCGTGGTCGGGTACCCAGTGGCGCTCCCATTCCCAAATGCACAGCAGCACCGGCCACAGGGACCGGCTGCGCGGCGTGGTCAGGTATTCGGCGCGCGGCGGATTCGTCTGGTAGGACCGACGGTCCAGCAGCCTGTCGCGGGTCAGCGCTTGCAGGCGGCGGGTCAGCACCGAGTTGGAGATCGGCAGCCGTGTCATGAATTCGGCGTATCGCGTCGCACCCAGCAGTGCCTGCTGGACGACCAGTAACGTCCACTCGTCGCCCAGCAGCCCCAGCATGCGGGCGACGGCGTTCGGCTCCGGCTGCTGCACCTACAGCCCGATCGCGCCGGCAGCAGTGTCGGTGTCGCGCCAACGCCGCAGCTGCGATCCGGGAGCCCAGGTCGAGTGCGTTCCGCTGGAGATCCGTTCCGGCAGCGCCAATTTGCACACCGGTCCGTCGTCGACCCGGGCGGCATCGAACACCAGGCAGTACGAGGCGTCGGCGGTCATGTCCGTGGTGAGCGTGATCAGGTAGCCGTCGTCCTCCGAAGCGCTGCCGAGGCGCGGCGCCATCGCGGTCTCGCTGCCGTATACCCCGTCCTCAAAGGCGAAGCGCTGCTCGGATCCCGTCGCCAGATCGTGTTTGACCAGCCCGTCGAACAGGAACCAGGACGGCTTGCCCGTCGCCGCATACGTGTAGCGGTACCGCGTTCCGGCATAGTCGGCGTTGATCATGCCGAACTCCGTAATGCTTTCCGACAGTTGCTCTTCGGAGGTCGTGCCGGTCACCAGGTTGAACCGCCAGCGGTGCAGTCTGGTCTGCAGCCGGTCCAGCGCAAGAAAGCGGAATGCCTTCTGCCATCTATCGCCGCTGAGCGATTCGACGGGGGAGGGATCACCCTCGAAGAACCCGTCGAGAACGATCTCGTCGCCGTCTTCGTAGGCGTTGGTGAAGTGCAGCACGAACGTCGGGTCGGCCTCGAACCACCGGATCTCGTCGGTTCCGCCGCGGCGGGGAATGACGGCAAACCGTGACGGCATCTCGGGATGGAATCCAGGGAGGTGCACGTGCGCCTTCAGCAGTTTGGGATCCCAGAACATCGGAAAGTCGTTGAGGATCACGTAGTTTTCGGTGAATGCCATGTCGTGAGGTAATCGCGGGCCGGGCAGCGGCACGTCGATGTAGTGCACGAGGTCGTCGTTCTTGTCGACCACGCCGTAGTGCATGTGGGGCGCCTGTTTGCTGTAGTTGAAGAACAGCAGTTCGCCTGTCATGTCGTCGACCTTCGGGTGCGCCGACACGCCCCAATCGAACGGGAAGGCGCCGCCCCAGTCCGCCTTGCCCAGCGTGTCGCCGGAGTACGGGTCCACCCGGTACAGGTCGCCGCACTGGTAGAAGCTCGTCAGCGCGATACCGCGGTGCACGATCACGTCGGTGCTCGAGGCGTCCTTCATCAATGACCGTGCGCCCCAGCCCTTGTCGCGTTTGGCGATCTGCACCGGCTCGGCCAGTCCTGGCCACAGCGGGCCGCCGGCCTCGTTCTCTTCGGCAAACCCGTCGGTGCGGATGAACCTGTTGCGGTAGAACGCTTTCCCGTCCCGGAACCCGACAACGTGGATCATGCCGTCGCCGTCGAACGGGTGGTAGAACTTCAACGCCGGATGCAACGGATTCTCGGTGTTGCGCAGATAGACGCCGTCGAGGTCGCGGGGAATCTCGCCCTCGACAACGGTCAGGTCATCGGCATCCCACTCCGTGGTCTGCGGACGCCACGGCCCGGTGCGATACGGGTGATCGTCATCCTCGGGCAGGGTCGACAGGAACTTGCCAACGATCGAGACGTCCATCTCACACCCCGCTCACGACGAAGCTGACCGTGGTGGCGGTGCTGCCGCCGAAGTTGAGCGTGCCGAACGCCTTTGCGCCGTCGACCTGATAGTCACCCGCGCGATCACTGACTTGTTTGGCCGCGTCGACGAGCATCCGCACACCCGACGCGCCGACGGGATGACCGCCGCCGATCAGGCCGCCGCTGGGGTTGATCGGCAGCCGGCCGTCGATCTCGATCTCGCCGTTCTCGATGGCCTTCCACGACTCGCCGGGTCCGGTGAGGCCGATGTGGTCGATGGCGAGGTACTCGCTCGGGGTGAAGCAGTCGTGAACCTCGAAACCGTCGAGGTCGTCGAGCGTGACATGGGCCCGTTCGAATGCGTCGAGCACTGCCCGACGCACATGGGGCAGCACGTACGGATCGCCGGCAGAGTGGTCGAACTTCTGCTGCAGGCCGAGTCCGACGGTGCGATGGCCCCAGCCGCCGATCCGGCCGATCGGCCGGGCATTGGGGTGGTCGCGCAGATACTCGTCGGTGACCAGGACGAGGCCCGCGCCGCCGTCGGTCATCTGGCTGCAGTCGAATCGCCGCAGCCGGCCCTCGACCACCGGGTTGGCGTCGTTGTCGTCGGTCAGCGGATCGGGCACCGTCCAATCGCGGGTCTGCGCATTGGGATTGGTGCGTGCGTTGGAGAAGTTCAGCTGCGCGATCGCGCGTAGGTGAGCCTCGTCGATGCCGTAGCGTCGGTCGTATTCGTCGGCTACTCGGTCGAACATGTAGGGCCACATGAACTTCGCCTCGGCGCCTTCGTGGTCGGTCCACGCTGCGGCCCCGAGGTGTTGTGCGGCGGTGTCGCCCGGCACCGTCTTCTCCAACTCGACGCCGACGATCAGCGCCGTGCGGTACGCACCGGATCGCAGATCCGCGATCGCCGCCAACGTCGCAACGCTGCCCGACGCGCACGCGGCCTCATGCCGGGACGCAGGCGTGTTCCACAGCCCTTCGTTGACGCTGGCAGGCATCGCCCCGAGGTGGGCCTGGCGGGCGAACATCTCGCCGAACGCGTTGGCGACGTGGACGACGCCGATATCTGAGGCATCGATGTCGGCCGCTGCCAGGGTCGCGTCCACCACCTCGGCGGTCAGATCGGCGAAGTCATGGCCGTCCCGGGTCAGGTTGCGTGCGAAGTCGCTCTGGTAGCCGCCGAGAATCCAGACGTTGTCCATGCTCGGGGACGTTACTACAACTAAGAGAGTGACTGGCCGCATTCCAGCGAGAGGCGGCCCCGCCGGCTCGAGGTCTGAACCGACGAGACCTGGCAAGCGCGCCGGTCGACCACCGCACCCACCTGTTCTGGGGCATTGCCTGTAGTGCTCCAAGGCAAACGCAAACGGAGTATCCCGTGTGTGGCGCAGCGTCAACGGGAACACTCGGGGTATGACGTCGCAGCGGAAGGATGACCTCGCTGAGCGAATGGCCGAGCTGGCGCGCGCTGTCGCGGGGCCACGAAGCGTGAAAGACGTGCTGTTCGACGTGACCTCGACGGCCAAGGAGCTGATTCCCGGAACCGACACTGCGGGCGTGCTGCTGATCACCAAGGGCGGGAAATTCGAATCGCTGGCAGGCACCGACGAACTGCCCTATCGGCTGGACGAATTGCAGATGAAGTACAAACAAGGTCCGTGTGTCCAGGCCGCCATCGATGAGCTGATCGTGCGCACCGACGATTTCCGCGAAGAAAAACGCTGGCCGCAGTACACAGCGGCGGCGGTCGAAATCGGTGTGCTCAGCGGGCTGTCGTTCAAGCTCTACACCAGCGACCGGACAGCGGGCGCGCTCAACCTGTTCGCGTTCAACCCCGGCGCCTTCGATGCGGAAGCGGAGACCATCGGCGCCGTGCTGGCCGCCCATGCGGCTGCGGCGATCCTGGCCAGCCGTCATGGCGAGCAACTGGAGTCGGCGCTTTCGACCCGCGACCGTATTGGTCAGGCGAAGGGCATCATCATGGAGCGCTATGGCGTCGACGACATACGCGCGTTCGACATGCTGCGCCGGCTGTCGCAGGACGGGAACACGCGATTGATCGACATCGCGCAGCGGGTCATCGACACCCGCGCCAACGAGTAACCAAAGGTCAGCTGTCGCGGTGCTGGTCGCCGCGGCTGTCGCGGCGAAGTTCTTCGCGGACTCCGAGGAGAACTGGGCTGAGCATCCCTACACCGTTCATTGCTCGGTGCCCGGATCGGCTCCAAGAATCTTCCAAGGCACCCGACGCATGGTGTGGCCATCGGCTGGCTCGCTACTTCACCGCAATAGCAACGCGTCTTTTGAAAGGACCCACCATGAGTCGAACTCTTGTCGCCGCGGTTGCGACCGCTGCTCTCTTGTCTGGTGGCCTGACTGCGGCAGCTGTGGGGCTGGCCGCAGGTACGGCGCAGGCCGCCCCCCAGTGTTCACCGTCGAACGCGAACGTCGCACCGTGCGCGCCGCCCGAGGGTCTCCCGGCCTGCAATGCCTTCGGCGACTGCGGCCAGCTGTGGTGCCCCGGTTCAGGGATGGACGCAGTACCCGGCTGGGACCTGAATGTGTGCCATACCTTCCATTTCGACCCGAACGCTCCGTTGACTGAACCGATCATGATCTCCGGCAACCCCCCGGGGCCGCCGGCGCCTCCGCCGCCGCCGTGCATTCCATTCATCAACTGCTTGCCGGGATTGACACATGCCTGACTGATCGACGCTGTTGAGTGACGGACTACGGATGTTGCTGGTCGACCAAGCGCCGACAATAGAGGAGCAGGGCAGTCGCCCGAAAACTGTCGGTGACCTGCTAAAACATGTGCCCCCGGCAGGATTCGAACCTGCGACACCGGCTTTAGGAGAGCCGTGCTCTATCCCCTGAGCTACGAGGGCGGGACCGCTCGCAGCTTACCGGCGCGTCTGCTCGAGCAGCGAACCCCACTCGTAGCGCGCCGCAGCAGTCGCTTCGTCGTCGTGCGCCGAATTCGCGGCCAGCGCGACCAGCGCGTGGGCCATGCTCAGCGTCGGCACTCGATGCCGCTTCGAGGCGCTCACAATTTCGTCGAACGCCGCGTCGACCGTGCAGCGCCGAAGCGCCATCAGGACGCCCTCTGCCCTGTCCAGCATGCGGGCGCCTGACCTCGCGGGATCCTCTATCGTCGCGTGCCCCTCCCACCGAGATTCATCGCAGTTCGGCAATCACCTTGGAGAACGGTTCAGCATGCGGAGCCTGCACGATGATGTTGCTCACCCCATAAGTGTCGCGGTACTCGCGTATCTG
>DATFCF010000281.1:0-5307 GCA_035253445.1 Mycobacterium sp. | reverse complement strand
CCGACGCCGCCGTTCTGCCCGTCACCGCCGGGGGCACCGTCACCGCCGTCGCCACCGTCACCGCCGTTGCCGCCGGTCACATTGACGCCATTGCCCTGAGTGATCGCGAAGCCGCCGTTGCCCCCGTCACCGCCGTCGGCTCCTGTCCCGCCGTCGCCGCCGTCACCGCCGTCGCCACCGGTCGCGTCGCTACCGAGACTTATCGCGTCGCCGCCGTCGCCACCGTCACCGCCCGGGGCACCGTCACCGCCAGCGCCCCCGGCACCCCCGTCGGGTCCGACCGCGGGATTGGGGATCTCGAGATCGTCGCCGCCATCACCGCCATCACCGCCGGCCACCGTGGGACCTCCGTCGTGCCCCGGTTCACCGGGTCCGGCGACGCCGTTCACGAAATCGTCGTCACCATCGTCGCCGTCGAGAGCGCGGTTCACGCCATCCCACGTCGGGTTCACACCGTGCTGACCCGCTAGGCCCGCGCCGCCGTTGCCGCCCGCACCACCATTGCCGAACAGCAGAGCGCCGTTCCCGCCGTCACCGCCGTCCCCACCGGGCCCGCCGTTGCCGCCAGCACCACCGTTGCCGAAGAACAGTCCGGCGCTGCCGCCGGCACCGCCCGCCTGGCCGGGCAAGACGCCGTCGCCACCGCGGCCGCCGTTGCCCCACAACAATCCTCCGGGTCCGCCGAGGCAGCCGGCGCACGTGGCATCGAGGCCGTCACCGATCAGCAGGCCACCAGGGCCGATCAACCCCAAGAACGCCCCGCCACCGAAGAACGTGGTGGTGAATGCGGGCGTCGACATTGAGGTCGGTAGTCCGGGGCCGACGAACGCCGCCGACGCTGATGGTCCGCCGTCACCAGATCCACCGGCGGATGGCGTCGCGAAGACAAGCGGCGCAAAGAAGTTGGGGCCGGCCGGCGAAGGGAAACCACCTGTGCTGGTGAATCCGCTGGGAGTGCCGCTGATCAACCCGCCAGGGATGGCGGCCGAACCATTGGCACCTACGGAGCTCGCGCCTGACGGAATCAACCCGAGGACCACAAGTGGATTCAACGCCGCGGTCGAACTTTGAGCAGGACCACCAGCTGACGTATCGGACGATGCCAACACCGTGTCCGCGGATACCGCGGCTGTCACACTGCCGGTGGTGTCATTCCCGAGCGTCGACGCCGGACGCTCTTGGGCCGCAACGCTTATGCCGCCCGTGGCGAGCACACCCGCCGCCAACGCGGCTGTGATCATCGTGTTCTTCCTGGCAATCGGCATTGAACAGTGCTTTGACATCTCATCCCTCCACACACTCGTCACTGGACCCCGATCGCCGGAACAGTCGCCCACGACGAACTGGTGGTTCTACGCCGGCAACGTAAATCGCTCACTGCCGAGTGGCTGGGGTAGTCGACTACTCCACTTCCATTGGCGCGACGCCACCTCGATGTTGGGGTCGCGGGCTACCACACTCGAATGTTGCTGACATCGTCTCTCTTTCGTATATGGCCAGCAATGAGGCCGAACCGATTCGCTGCAGCGATTGCCGTCGACCATGTGACCGCGCTTCGCGGTCGATGAGGCGTGATTCCCCGACGATTCGAGTAGTCGGCTACTCAATACGAGCCTGCTCGCCCGGACCGAAGATGCCGGTGCAAGAACAACCCCGGTCTTTGCTTGGCCGGCCGCCACATGCGCCATAGTTGGGATCGGTAGCCACCTACGCGATCTGAACTGACAGCACCGGCGACGCCAAGGAACGCGCACCTCACGAAAGGTGACATGTGATGCGGACGACCTCCTCGACTCGGCCTGTGATCCGACAGTGGCCGCTGATCGGGCGGACGGAGGAGCTTGCGGTGATCGCCGACGCCACGCGGCCGGGCGTCGAGCGCGCCCGCGGGATCGTGCTATCGGGCCCGGCGGGGATTGGCAAAACCCGGGTGGCACGCGAAGCGGTCGCCAGCTGCGGTCCGCGCAACGCGCGCCGGCATTGGATCGTGGGTACGGCCTCCACATCCAGCATTCCGCTGGGCGCGTTCGCCGACATCGCCAGCGACTTCGGCCCCGATCCCTTACGGCGCGTGCGTGAAGTGATCGACGCGCTGATCGGCACGGCTCGCGATGAAGAGGTGGTCGTCGCCGTCGACGATGCCCATCTGCTCGATGACCTGTCGGCATTCGCGGTCCATCAGCTCGTCACGCGCCGACTGGCCACCGTCATCCTCACCATCCGCTCGGCGGAATCACCGCCGGACGCAATCACCGCAATCTGGAAAGACCATCATCTGGAACGCCTTGAGCTACAAGCGTTGTCGCTTGGAGAGACCACGCAACTCATCGAGACGGCGCTCGGCGGTGCAGTGCAATCTCTATGTGCGCGGCGGCTATGGCGGTACACCCAGGGCAACCCGCTGTACCTGCGCCACCTAGTGGACAGCGAAGTCCACGCCGGACGGATGGCGCGGCATTCCGGCGTGTGGCTGTGGGACGGGCGCCTCGCACTCTCGCCGACGCTCGCGGAGATCCTCGAGGCGAGGATCGCCCAGATACCTGAGTCGGTCAGAGGTGTGCTCGACGCACTCGCGGTGACCGAACCGCTGGATGTCGAGACACTGGCGGCGGTCGCAGATTCCGACGCGCTGGCCGAGGCCGAATCCCTCGGTCTGGTGAGCGTGGACTCCGGGCCGCGACCGGCAACGGTGCGGCTTGCGAACCCCATGCTTGGCGAGGTCCGCCGCACTGGATCCTCACGGCTGCAACGGCTTCGCGGCCGCATCGCCACGGAGCTGGCCCGAAAAGCGGGCACCGATCCGCGAGACCTGGTGCGCCGCGCGGTGCTCACGATCGAATCGGACATGGCACCCGACGCGGAGCTTCTCGTGGCCGCGTCGTCTGCGGCGGCGCAATTGTATGACGCCAGACTCGCACAGAGCCTTGCGGAGCGGGCAGTCGCCGCCGGCGGCGGCGTGCAGGCGCAGATCACCCACGCGATGGCCAACATCTGGCTGCAGCGCCCAGGCGAGGCCGAGACCATTCTCGCAGGGCTCGCCGACCACACGTCCTGGCCGGTCCGGTCCCAGGTTGCGATCCTGCGCGCGGTGAACTTTGCCGGAGGACTGGGTGATCCGGCCAACGCGGAGCGCGAACTCAACAAGGCACTGCCCGCCGACGATGAAGCCTGGCAGCGGATCACGGCCGCACCACGGGCGTTGATCGATATGACGCGCGGCCACGCCAGGGCAGCAGTCGATCGGGCCAGCGCCGCACTCGCGCGCCCGCCCAGCGACCTCGCACACATGGTGTCGATCTGGGTCGTGGTCAATGGGCTGGGCGACCTCGGGCGTGTCGACGAGATCGAGTCGGCGGCCGACAGCGGCTATCGGCTCGCGGAGATTTCTGCAGATGTTTCGCACCTGCGGTTCCAACTGGCGGCCCTGCAGGCTTACGCATACCGACTCGCCGGTGACCTAGAAACATTGGAGGCCAACCTCGCTCGTATCCGTGCAGACATCTTCGACGTGCCGTTCGAGGAATCGTGGCATGGCTACCTTGCCGGCCTGGCGGCGATGGGTCGAGGCGCTTTGGGAGATGCGCGGCGCTGGTTGCAGGAATCCGTTGCGTACCTGGGCGCCGGCGACAGCGGGCGCGTGATCAAGGCCGTCGGGCGTTCGTGGCTTTCGATCGTGACCGCGATGGCCGGCCGAGCGGCCGACGCGCGCAGCGAGCTTGCGGCCATCGAGTGGTGGGCGCAAGATGCCGATGGTTGTGTGTGGGACACCGACAGGTCAGTCGCCGAGGCGTGGACGTGTGCCGCCGAAGGCGATGTATCACAGGCGATCTCGATTGCCCGCAGCGCAGCGGAAAAGGAATGCCTGCTTGGCCGCCCCGCCCGCGAGGTCTGGCTTCTCCAGACCGCTACACAGTTTGGCGACCACACGACCGCCACCAGGCTGGCCGAACTGGCCAACCGAGTGCAAGGCCCCCGCGCACCCGCTGCAGCGGCTCATGCCGCAGCGGTCGCGACCGCAGACGGGGACGCTCTTGTCGACGCATCACGCCAATACGAGGCATTCGGTGATCGCATCGCCGCCGCCGACGCCGCTGCGCACGCCGTCGTCGCCTACCAGCAAGCCGGATTGCGTGGCGCGGCCATGGCCACCTCAGTCAAAGCCCAGCGTCTCGCGGCCGAATGCCAAGGGGCCCAAACACCCGCACTACGGGCAGCCACGACCCAGCAGCCGTTCACCGACCGTCAGCGCGAGATCGTATCGCTTGCCGCACAAGGACTATCGAACAAAGAAATCGCCCAGCGGCTCACAATGTCGACCCGATCTGTCGAAGGGCATCTCTTCCGCGCGTCCAAACGTGTCGCAGCCAACAGTCGCGAACAGCTGATCTCCCTGCTTCAGGGGTTCTGAGGCGGCATCCCCTGCTCCCCGAACTGGGGCCAGATGATGCTTCGAGGCGTCAATCCCTAGCACGGCAGGGGTATGCCGGTGAACAGGTCGGTGCCGCACCGCGGATCCCGAATCCCCGATCCCCGCGGAGGAACCGGAGGTGGAGTCGCCGCCGTCATCGCCAGATTGCCGGCATCACCCCGTGCGATGGCCAACGGGCTCATGCTCATAGCGACGAGCGCGCTCGTCATGACTGTCCGTGTTGTGAGTATCTGCCTAACCATGGCCCGAACATAGGCATTCGCCTAGGCCATGGCCGGGGTAGTCGACTGCCCCATTTCTTGGCACGGCTCCGCTCCCCCGCCGCCGTCTGTGACTGTCCCGTAAGTGGAGTAGTGCACTACCCCAGTAGCGGGCCGAGCGCCGACTTACGTTGCCGATGAGTGGTCGCGCTGCATTCGAAAGGGGATTCCGATGTCCAAGCGCAGTAACTACCGGGGTAGCCGAGATCGCGGGTCTCAGAAGAAGGCGCGCCCGTTGGCCGCGACGGCGGCGGCAATCGGTGGGGCCGGCACTGCCGGGACTGGCGGCGCCGGTAGCGGGACTGCGGGCTCCGGCGGCACAGGTGGCACCGGCGGGGCCCCAAATGGGTTGGCCGACAACGGCGGTACCGGCGGCACGGGCGGAGCCGGTGGGACGAGTGGCAGCGGCAACACCGGCGCGGCCGGCCTGGGCGGCTCATGCTCGCGCGCGAACGTTCCTTACCGCTCGAAGATCGAGCCTCAAAGTCAAATGGTGAGTGCAACATCGGTCAGGCTGCCTGGTTGAGGAGGGCGGTTAAGCGTTGGGCTGGGGTGTCGAGATTCAGGGTGGGGCGTGGCCGGGTGTTGAGTTTGTCTTGGACGCGTTTGAGGTCGGCT
>DATFCF010000280.1:0-5189 GCA_035253445.1 Mycobacterium sp. | reverse complement strand
GACCGGGGAATCATCGGCCCTGCGCGTCATCGATCGGATCGACAAGCAGCTCGGCGCCGACTCGGTGGCCGCGATCATTATCGAGCCCATCCAGGGCGAGGGCGGCTTTATAGTTCCGGCGCCGGGATTTCTTCCTATGCTTGCTGATTGGGCCAAGCGCAACGGCATTGTGTTCATCGCCGACGAGGTGCAGACCGGCTTCGCCCGCACCGGCTCGTGGTTCGCCTGCGACGACGAAAACGTAGTTGCCGACATCGTCACGATGGCGAAAGGCATCGCCGGCGGGATGCCGCTGGCCGCGATCACCGGACGCGCGGACCTGATGGACGCGGTGCACTCCGGCGGCCTCGGCGGCACCTACGGCGGAAACCCGGTTGCCTGTGCGGCCGCGCTCGCCACCCTGGACACGATGCGACAGCTCAACCTGCCTGCTCGCGCACGAGCGATCGAGGCGATGGTCAAACCGCGGTTGCGTGCGCTCTCCGACGAGGTCGGCGTGATCGGCGACATCCGTGGCCGCGGCGCGATGCTCGCCATCGAGATCGTGCGGCCCGGCGGTACGACCCCAGATGCGGAACTCGCAAAATCCGTTGCGGGCGAGGCGCTCTCGCAGGGAGTCCTGGTACTGACCTGTGGCACCTACGGCAACGTGATCCGGTTACTGCCGCCGCTGGTGATCGGCGACGACCTGCTCGACGAAGGCATCACAGTACTCTGCGACGTGCTGCGCGCGAAGGCGGACAATCGATGACCGACGGCGTCGGTCTACTGGACTGGATGCTCACCGGTACGCAGCTCGACTGGTTGCCCACCGGTCTGTGGCTCGGTGGCGAACAGGTGCCCGCCCACGCCGGCCGTACCTTCGCGGTGCACAACCCTGCCACCGGCGAGGTCCTGGCCGAGGTCGCCGACGCGTCGGCCGCCGACGGCGCGCACGCCATGGACGCCGCCGCCGCTGCACAGCCGGGGTGGGCGGCGACATCGTCGCGCGAGCGCGCCGAGATCCTGTGCCGGGCCTGGGAACTCGTGATGGCACACCGTGACGATTTCGCCCTGCTGATGACCTTGGAGATGGGCAAACCGCTCACGGAGAGCCACGCCGAGGTCACCTATGGCGGCGAATTCCTGCGGTGGTTCGCCGAGGAGGCCGTGCGGATCAACGGCCGCTATACGCCGTCCCCGTCCGGCGACGGTCGGATCTTGGTGACCAAGCAGCCGGTCGGGCCCACGTTGGCGATCACACCGTGGAACTTTCCGCTCGCAATGGGTACCCGAAAGATCGCACCCGCGTTGGCAGCAGGTTGCACGATGATCGTCAAGCCCGCCGCGGAAACCCCGCTGACGATGCTGTTGCTGGGCGAGATCTTTCAGAAGGCTGGGCTCCCGAGCGGCGTGCTGTCTATCTTGCCCACTTCGCGCGCGGCGCAACTCACCGATCCGTTCTTCGCCGATCACCGGTTGCGCAAGTTGACGTTCACCGGGTCGACAGCGGTCGGCTCATCGCTTCTCGCGCAGGCAGCAAAGCGCGTGCTGCGCACATCGATGGAGCTCGGCGGCAACGCCCCATTCGTGGTGTTCGCGGACGCCGACCTCGACGCGGCGGTGGACGGGGCGATGGCCGCGAAGATCCGCAACGCCGGCCAGGCATGCACCGCGGCGAACCGCTTTCACGTCGATAACATGGTGCGTGCAGAGTTCACCGCCAAGCTGACTGCCCGGATGCGTGCGTTGAAGGTCGGACCCGGCCATCTGGACGGTGTTGATGTCGGCCCGCTGATCAGCGAGAAGCAGCGCGCCTCAGTCGCCGAACTCGTCGCAGACGCAATGGGCAGGGGTGCGATCGTGATGACGGGCGGCGTTTGCGGCCCAGGCGAAGGCTGGTTTTATCAGCCGACGGTGCTGGCCGATGTGCCCGCCGACGCTCGCATCCTGCGTGAAGAGGTATTCGGGCCAGTCGCTGCCATCACCGGCTTCGACGGCGAGGACGAGGGCGTTGCCGCCGCGAATGACACCGAGTTCGGTTTGGCCGCATATTTCTACACCGCTGACCTGAGTCGCGCGTTGCGCGTATCCGAAGCGCTCGAGTCGGGCATGGTCGCGGTCAACCGCGGCGTCATCTCCGACGTCGCCGCACCTTTCGGCGGGGTCAAGTCATCCGGCATCGGCCGCGAGGCCGGCAGCGAGGGCATCGACGAGTACCTCGAGACCAAGTACATCGCGCTGCAGTAGCGACGAACACGGAATCGAAGATGCAGCCATTGACCACCGCAACACACGCGCAGTCCGACGTCGACAGCACTTCGCCGCGGGTGTGGTTCGAAACCGACGACCGGGGCACTCGGGCGATGATCGTTTGGGGCGCGCAGCCGATGCTGCTTGCCGACGTGTGTGCCATGTTCGACCGCTTCGGTCTTCCCGTGGCCGCGTTCCGAGAGGTCGACACAGCGCACAGTTTCGACTTCGGTGAGCTGGCGGTGCCGGAGCCGGTGCTCGATGTCGTGGCCGAGGCTTGCGAAGCGGGCACGGCACGACGGTGGCGGGTCGACTGCTATGCCCGACTTGTCACGTCGGCCGGAATCAGTTGGCGTGAAACCGTTTTGATCCGAGCGGCGTGCCGTTTCCTGAAACAGACGCCGCTCGGGATCTCCGAGTCCCACGTCGTCGATTCGCTAGTGCGAACCCCCGAGTTCGTCCGCGCGATCGTGGCGCTGTTCCGGGCGCGACTCGACCCGGTCGGCAGCGATGACGCGACAGCCCAGGAATGCGCCGTTGCCGAGCTGGTGCAGAATGCAAGCTCGCTCGATGAGGACCGGATCCGACGCGCATTGCAGGCGTTCGTGCTTGCAGTGTTGCGTACCAACTGGTTCCAGGTCGACACCGACGGAAACCCAAAGACCTACGTATCGTTCAAAATCGACTCGACTCGGCTATCGGTGCGTGATCAGGTTGTTCCGTTCCGCGAGATCTTCGTGCACAGCGACGACATCGAGGGCGTACACGCGCGCAGCGCAGCTGTCGCGCGAGGCGGCTTGCGGTGGTCGGCCCGCAACGAGGACTTCCGCACCGAGGTGCTTGGGCTGATGAAGACCCAGTCGGTGAAGAACGCGCCGATAATCCCGATGGGCGCGAAAGGCGCGTTCGTGCTCCGCGGGGCGAATGTCGATGCAGCCGAGGGGTATCGCACGTTCGTCCGAGGACTGCTCGACCTCACCGACAACATCATCGACGGCCATGTGCAGCACCCGAACCGTACCCGTTGCCTCGATGGTGACGACCCATACCTGGTGGTGGCCGCGGACAAGGGCACCGCGCGGTTCTCCGACCTGGCCAACTCCGTGGCCGCCGAGTACGACTTCTGGCTCGGCGACGCCTTCGCCTCCGGCGGATCGGCAGGATATGACCACAAAGCCCTGGGGATCACCGCACGCGGCACCTGGCTGTCGGTGCGCAGGCATTTTGCTGAATCCGGTCGTGACATCGACGCCGAAACCTTCACTGTGGCGGGCATCGGTGACATGTCCGGCGACGTGTTCGGCAACGGAATGTTGTTGTCGCGCAAGATCGAACTGATCGCTGCGTTTGACCACAGACACATCTTTGTGGACCCTTACCCCGATACCGAGCTATCGTTTCATGAGCGGGCCCGGTTGTTCACGTTGCCGAAGTCGTCGTGGGGCGAGTACGACCCGGCCAAGATCTCTGCCGGCGGTGGCGTCTGGCCGCGTACCGCGAAGTCGATTCCCATCTCGCAGCGGGCACGCCACCGACTCGGCCTCCAGGCGACGGAGTGCACGCCCGACGAACTCATCCACGCGATCCTATGCTCACCCGTCGACCTGCTCTGGAACGGCGGGATCGGAACCTACGTCCGCTCCGATGCCGAATCCAACGTCGATGTCCAGGACCCTGCCAACGACCGTGTCCGGGTGCGCGCGTCGCAACTGCGGTGTGCAGTTATCGGCGAGGGCGGAAACCTCGGGCTCACTCAACGGGCCCGCATTGAATACGCACTGCGCGGCGGCCGGATCAACGCCGATTTCATCGATAACGCCGCCGGCGTCGCGACCTCGGACCGCGAGGTGAATCTCAAGATCGCGCTAGACGCAGGTGCCTTCACGATCGCACGCCGCAACGAGTTGCTCGCCCAGGCGGCCGGCGACGTCGCGGAGCGGGTGCTCGCTGACTGCGCTAACCAGATCCTGGCAATCAGTCTTGCGGCCTCGCAGGCAGGCTATCTGCTGGAGCGCCATGCCCGCTTGATCGGGAACCTGGAAGCCGATGGCGGCATTGACCCGACTATGGAGGGCTTGCCACCCGCAGACGAATTGACGCGCCGCGCCGCTGCTGGTGCCGGCCTCACGCGGCCCGAGATCGCCATCCTGCTGGCGCAGTCGAAAAACCTGGTGTGCCAGGAGTTGCTCGCCTCGCCGGTGGCTGATGACGCCCTGTTCGCAGACCGGCTCGCGGCGTATTTCCCGTCGGTAATCGTCGAGGTTGCGGCCGACCTGATCCAGCGTCACCCGTTGCGGCGGAAGATCATCGCGACTACGGTCGCCGACGAACTCATCAACCGGATCGGCCCCGGCACGATCTTTCGCATGCAGGAAAGACTGGGCGTCAGCACCCCACAGGTCGCCCTCGCCTACGCGGGCGTGCGCAGCATCCTCGATCTCGACTCGCTGTGGACCGACTGCCTCAACCGTGCCGTCAGCGAGAGTCAGCGCACCCAGGTGTTACTCGAGATTCGCGAGCTGGTCGAGCATCTCACGTTGTGGCTGCTGCGGAGCCGCAGCGACGGCGGGAACATCGAGATCGATCGGCTTAGCATCGCGGTCGCACAAATGGTTCGCACGACACGGGAAATCAGGCCCGCGCTCGCCCATCCCGCCGCCACGCCAAGCTTGTCACGTCAAGCCAAGAGTGCACCTTGGGCGAGCCCTCCGGCAAGCAACGCCGACGACCGCTGAGTATCGGCCCGTTATTCGATTTACGATCCATGACAAGCGCGGCAGTCCGAGATAGGTTTGCCGACGAGAGGTTTGGCGAGGCTGCTGCCATCGGAAGAGAAGTCGTAGGGCGGCCATCATCGGAGCATCGGCTGCGCCGGCACGAACGCCGTCGCGAAACACCCACCAACGACCGGCGCCCCTAGCGCGGGGACATCCCCGCCGCCCGGTAGGCGGCGTCGA
>DATFCF010000279.1:0-2661 GCA_035253445.1 Mycobacterium sp. | reverse complement strand
TCTTCCTGGGCCATCGTGTTGATACCCATCGTTTGCAGGCCCTCGGCGGCAAAGGCCGCCACGGCCAGCAACGAGACTTCCTCAGCGCCCGCGGGCGCCAACGCGGTTACTGTAGCCGTCGCGGTAGTCCCGGCGGCCAGGCCGCGCGTGCCGTTTGCGACAACCTGGGATCCGATGGCCACGACGGCGGGATTGACACTCAAGGGTTCCATTTGCGCCTACTCCTTACTTCTGCTGAAAACTGTGGACCGCGGGCTGCGTGCGATACGGCAGACGTAGCTACATCGTACCGAAGGCGATCCCCCGATCCCTTTGCTGACACCACAAGATCAACGTTGCTGAGTGGTCTTGATAAATTCTAACCTCCCCCGAGTGGTGCTGATAACACTTCTTCTTCGGGTGCATCCACGTAGGCCGCCTGGATGACCTCTTTGGCGTCCGGCGTGACGAAAAACGCCTGGCCAGGCGGTCGGCGTTTGACAATGATCTCGCGTGACGGGAAATCCTGCTTGTCGCCGGACAGGAACATGGTGGGAGTTCCCGCGCCGTACACAGAGCCGACGAACTTGTCCATGGCGGCCCTGCTCGCTTGGCTCATCTGGCACGTCGCGATGATGTGCAGGCCGATGTCCGCTGCCGCAGGCAGCAGCGGCGCAAGCGGCAGCATCGGCGAGAGCACACCGCCGGCCGCCGTGATCATGTGCCAGTCGTCAACCAGCAGCACCACGTCTGGGCCGCTCCACCAGGACCGCGACCGCAGCTGAGCTGTAGTGAGGTCCGCCGGCGGCAGCCGCTTCTTGAGGTTGATGGCCAGCGCCTTGATCGACTCTTCGAGCGTCGCGTGATTGCGGTTGATCGCGCCCGCGTTCAGGAGGTGGGTTTGGGGCACGGCGTCAAGGAGGCCAGACCGGTAGTCGGCGACCATGAACCGGACCTGGTCGGGACTATTGCGTGCGCAAATGGCCCGCGCTATCGCATGGGCAATGCGCGTTTTGCCTGATTTCGCCGCCCCGAAGATCAGATGGTGCGGTGTGGCATACATGTTGTTGAAAGCCACCGTCAGGTCCGCTTCGCGGATACCGACGGGAATGGTCCAGCGGGTCCGGTAATCCGAATCCGGTCCTGGCGGGTTCGGGTCCAACTCGTGAAGGTAGATGCGGTCAGGCAGCACTCGGACCCGCGGTGCTTCGTCGGTGTGCCGTGCGGCCACCTCCTGAACCGCAGCCGTAAGCGCTGGCACGATGTCGGCGGCGCTGTGTACCCCGTCGAGTCGTGGCACGCCGATCATCAGGTGGTGCCGTTCCATGGACACCGCCCGGCCGGGCCGGTTAGCCGGCACTTCGCGGGCGATCCGGTCGATCTGAGTTTCGGCGACGTCGCCGAGGCGGAACTCGACCTTGGTGCCCAGATAGTCGCGCACGCGCGCCCTCAGTTCCGTCCAGCGCGGCGTCGATATCACCGTGTGCACGCCGTACGACAGCCCTTGGCCGGCGATGTCCTGCACCACGGGTTCGAGGTCCGGAAACTCGCCCACGAACGCCGGCCACCCGTCGATCACCAGGAACACGTCGCCGAACGGGTCGGCCGCGGCCGGATGATTGGGGTCCTCACGCATCTGCCGGTAGGCCGCCATAGACCCAACCCGATATTGCTTGAACGTTCTTTCACGTTCCCGCATAACGGCTTTCACTTCTGCGACGACGCGATTGACCCGGTCGGGCTCGGCCCGTGTGGCCACTCCGCCGACATGCGGCAGGTCCTCGACGTACATCAGGCCACCGCCGCCGAGGTCGACACAGTAGAACTGAATGTCACGTGGCGTATGCGAGGCCGCAGCCGAGAGCACCAAAGTCTGCAGAAACGTGGATTTGCCGGTCTGCGGAGCACCGCCGACTGCGATGTTGCCCGCCGCTGTCGACACGTCGATGCCCCACACCTCCTGCCGGTGCCGGCGCGGCTCGTCCATGATGCCGAGACCAATCCGCAGCGGCTGGCGCTGGTAATCGCGCGCGACGAGCTCATTGACAGGTGTCGGATCGGTCAACGGCGGCAACCACATTCGATATGCAACGGTCTCGCCGGTACCCAGCTGATCGAGGACGACTTCTCTGAGAACTCGCTGTCCGGAATCGATGGTCATGCCTCGACTCCCGCCGTATCAGAGATCGGTGCCGCGGTGAAACGGTGGATACGGACCCGGCTCGCGGCATGCGCGCGGGGCGCTTCGCCGTTCTCCTGCTCCAGCTGCGTCGGCACATAGGTGTCGCCGGTGTACACGCTGTGGAACTTCACCGGGTCCTCCATGCCAACGCGCAGGAAGCCGACGCCGCTTTCCTTGTTCGAGATGTATTGCGCCTCCGGTGTTCCGATCACCGCCTTGGATTCGGCGGAACTGGTGGTACGCAGGGCAATCCGGTACGTCAGGTTGGGTTCCAGCTTGTCGATGCGGGTACCGCCGGTGTTGAGCGACTGGGTGGCCAGCAGCAGGTGCACGCGCAGCGACCGACCGACGCGGCAGATCCTGTCGAACATCTGAATGAAGTCGGGATGGTTCTGCAGCAGTTCGGCGAACTCGTCGACGACGACGAAAAGCGTTGGCAGCGGCGGTAAATCGGCACCGCGTTCGCGGTGACGTTCATACTCGGCCACACCCGACAGGGC
>DATFCF010000278.1:0-12391 GCA_035253445.1 Mycobacterium sp. | reverse complement strand
GTCGGCGCTGGCTCTGGCGCTTGTCTACGGACTCGGTGGCGTGCTGGCCATCGGTGGGCATCTGCAGGCCGGCGCGATCGTGTCGCTCGCCCTGCTGCTGACCCGGCTCTACGCGCCGCTGACCGCGCTGGCCAACGCTCATGTCGAGGTCGCCAGCGCGCTGGTCAGCTTCGAGCGGGTCTTCGAAGTGCTCGACCTGGACCCGCTGATCCAGGAGAAGCGGGGTGCGGGGGCGGTGCCCGACGGGCCGATCGAGGTGAAGTTCGACGACGTGCGGTTCGCCTATCCGTCGGCGGACAAGGTCTCACTGGCCTCACTGGAAGAGGTCGCGGTGTTCAGCGAAACTGAAGTTCGCGGCGGAGACGAAGTGCTGCATGGTATTTCGTTCACCGCGCGGCCCGGTCAGATGATCGCGTTGGTGGGGTCGTCGGGCGCGGGCAAGTCGACGATCGCGTCGCTGGTGGCCCGGCTGTATGACGTCGATTCCGGCTCGATAAAACTCAACGGTGTCGACGTGCGGGATCTGAGCTTCGACTCGCTGAAGACCACCGTCGGAATGGTGACCCAGGATGGGCACCTGTTCCACGAGTCGATCCGCTCCAACCTGAGGCTGGCCGCGCCGGATGCGACCGACGACGAGCTGTGGACGGCACTTACCCGTGCCCGCCTTGCCGACGTCGTCGCCGACATGCCCGACGGACTCGACACCGTGGTGGGGGAGCGCGGCTACCGGCTCTCCGGAGGGCAGCGGCAACGGTTGACGATCGCGCGTCTGCTGCTGGGGCGATCGCGGGTGGTGGTGCTCGACGAGGCGACCGCGGCGCTGGACTCGGAATCGGAGGCCGCGGTGCAGCAGGCCCTCGGCGAGGCGCTGGCAGGCCGGACCTCGATCGTGATCGCCCACCGGCTCTCGACCGTGCGCGCCGCCGACGTGATCCTCGTCGTCGAGGGCGGCCGCATCGTCGAACGCGGCACGCACGAGCAGCTGCTGAATCGTGGCGGACGCTACACCGAGCTGTACGAAACTCAGTTCGGCGGCCAGGAGGCGGTAGCAGCGTGACGGTTGAACCGCGAACCGTACGTTTTGTAGGGCTCCACTCGAACTTCTTCTACAAAACGTGCGTTTCGCGGCGCACGTTAAGCGTTTGCGCGGCATGGGAAGATGTACTAAGTGGTTGCACCCGTAGATGACACGTTGCGCTCGGCCCCGGCGATCGCGCCGCCGCCGGCGCGGATCAGGGCAAGCTCGGATCTGTGGCGGATGCTGCCCTACCTGATGCCCTACCGGGCGCGGTGGATCGCCATGGTCGTCATCGCGATCGTGAGCCTCGTTGCCACCGTGGCCATTCCGCTGATGACCAAGGCCGTGATCGACGGACCGGTGCGCCATCAGGACCAACGTGGGCTGTGGGTGCTTGGCACCGCGGCCATGGGGGTGGGCATCGCGGAGGCGGTGCTCTGGTTCATCCGCCGCTGGCTGGTCGCCCGCGCCACGATGGGCGTCGAGGCCGACATTCGCAAAGACCTGTACGCGCGGCTGCAGATCCTGCCGATGAGCTTCCACGGACGCTGGCAGTCGGGGCAGCTGCTGTCGCGGATCATGAACGACCTGAGCACAATTCGCCGCTTCATGTCGTTCGGCTTGGTGTTCCTGATCCTCAACGGCCTGCAGATCACGGTCGTCACGGCGATCCTGCTGGCGATGTACTGGCCGCTTGGCGTGGTCGTGCTGGTGTCGATCGTGCCGATCACGTTGACGGTGCTGCACTTCCAGCAGTCCTACACCCAGCTGTCGCGGCTGGCGCAGGACCAGTCCGGCCACGTCGCCACGCACGTCGAGGAATCCGCGCTCGGTGTGCGCGTGGTGAAGTCGTTCGGCCGTGAGGACTACGTCTACGACCGGTTCGATAAGCAGCTGACAAACCTCTACGACACCCAGGTCGGCAGGGTGTCGGTGTCCGCGAAGTTCTGGACGCTGCTGGAGGTCATCCCCAACCTGACACTGATCGTCGTGCTGGGCTTCGGCGCGTATGCCGCAGGCCACGGCTACGTCACCATGGGCACGCTGGTCGCGTTCATCACGATGATGCTGTCGCTGGTGTGGCCGATCGCGTCGCTGGGCTTCCTGCTGTCGATGACGCAGGAGTCGTTCACCGCTGCAAATCGCATCGCCGAGATCTTCGACGCGCCACGCGAAATCACCGACGGACCGCGCGACGAGGCACCTCGCGGCGGGCGGCTTGAGCTCGTCGGCGTCGGGTTCCAATTCCCCGACTCGGGCACCTGGGCCCTGCGCAACGTCACGCTCACCGTCGAACCGGGAGAGACGCTGGCGCTGGTCGGCTCGACCGGGTCGGGCAAGTCGGTGCTGGCCTCGCTGCTGTCGCGGCTGTACGACGTCACCGAGGGTGAGATCCGCATCGATGGCCAGGACATCCGCGAGCTGTCGCTGCCCGCGCTGCGGCAGGCGGTGGCCACCGCGTTCGAAGACCCGACGCTGTTCTCGATGTCGGTCGCCGAGAACTTGGCGCTGGGCCGATCCTCAGAAGATCCAGAGACGGATGAGCAGATGGCGCAGGCCATCGAGATCGCCGCCGCGCAGTTCGTCTACGACCTGCCGTTCGGCCTCGACACCCGGATCGGCGAGCAGGGCATGAGCCTGTCCGGCGGGCAGCGCCAGCGGCTGTCGCTGGCACGGGCGATCCTCGCCGGACCCAAGATCCTGGTGCTCGACGACACCCTGTCCGCGCTCGACGTGCACACCGAGGCCGTCGTCGAGGAGGCGCTGCGCCGCGTGCTGCATGACGTCACCGGCATCGTGGTGGCCCATCGGGCGTCGACCGTGCTGCTCGCCGACAAGGTCGCACTCCTCGAGGAAGGCACCATCACCCACGTCGGCACCCACGCCGAGCTGCTGGCCCGGGTGCCGCAGTACCGCTACCTGCTGGCCGCCGACGACGAGCTCGACGAC
Source organism: Mycobacterium sp. (assembly GCA_035253445.1). Classification (GTDB taxonomy): domain Bacteria; phylum Actinomycetota; class Actinomycetes; order Mycobacteriales; family Mycobacteriaceae; genus Mycobacterium. Next base: position 9,420 of record DATFCF010000278.1, on the reverse strand, counting down.
GGGGCCGAGCGCGCGTGCGCGTGGCAGGACGATGAAGAGCGCAACCGGCTGGACCAGGCCTACGAGGAGCAGGAGGCCGCCGAGGCCGCGTGCGATGAGCGGCGGTTCCTGCCCACGGTGGAGGTCGAGCGCCGATGACGGCAACCGATACCCCGCCGGTCGAAGCCGCAGTCGAGAAGTGGCGGGGCCGGCTCGAGGACAGTCAGACCGACGAAGGCCCCATCGACGAGACGCTGGACCGTCGCCGCGAGGCCCGCGCACTGCTGGGCTCGCTGCTGAAGCCCTACCGAGTGTCGGTCGCGCTGCTTGCCCTGATCGTGGTGGTGGAAAACGTTGCGCGCCTTTCGGTTCCGCTGCTGGTTCAGCGTGGTATCGACAAAGGTATTCCGCCGATCCTGGCCGGCGGTTCTGCGCACACGCTGATGATCGTCGTCGGTGTGCTGGGCGCGGTGGTGCTGATCCAGGCCACCAGCCGGATGTTCTTCCTGCGCCGGTCCGGTCGGATCGGGCAGAAGGTGCTGCTGGAGTTGCGGCGGCGGGTGTACCGGCACTTCCAGCGACTCGACATCGCTTTTCACGAGCGGTACACGTCGGGCCGGGTGGTCAGCCGCTCCACCAACGACGTCGAGGCCATTCAGGACATGCTCGAGACGGGTTTCGACAGCCTGATCACGGCCGTGCTGACGCTGATCGGCACCTCGATTCTGCTCATCACACTGGACGTCAAGCTCGGGTTGATGTGCTTGGCGGCGTTCCCGGTGCTGGTCGCGTTGGTGTGGTGGTTCCGCAACGAGTCGGCCAAGACCTACCGCAAGGTGCGCGAGAGCGCCGCGCTGGTCATCGTGCAGTTCGTCGAGACCATGACCGGGATCAAGGCGGTGCAGGCCTACCGACGCGAGCCCCGCAATCAGGAGATCTTCGAAGATGTCGCCGATCGGTATCGCGAGATCAACGAGAAGACGTTCCGGCTGCTCGCGATCTTCATGCCGGGCGTGAAGCTGGTCGGCAACATCACCACCGGAGTCGTGCTGCTCTACGGCGGCTACCGGGTGCTGCACGGTCAGATGACCATCGGCACGCTGGCGGCGTTCCTGCTCTATCTGCGGATGTTCTTCGAGCCGATGCAAGAAATCTCCCAGTTCTTCAACACATTTCAGTCCGCGTCGTCGGCGCTGGAGAAGCTGGCCGGTGTGCTCGCCCAACGTCCGGGCATCACGGAGCCGAAGCATCCTGTCGTGTTGACGTCGGTGCGCGGCGAAGTGGCGTTCCAGGACGTGCAGTTCTCGTACGTACCGGACCGGCCGGTGCTTCCCGACCTGACGTTCGCCGTCCCGGCCGGGCAGACCGTCGCGCTGGTCGGCACCACCGGCGCGGGCAAGACCACGATCGCCAAGCTGATCGCCAGGTTCTACGACCCGACATCGGGCTCGGTGACTCTGGATGGTGTTGACCTGCGCGACGTTTCGCAGAGCGAGCTACGCCGCCACGTCGTGATGGTGACGCAGGAGAACTTCATGTTCGAGGGGACCGTCGCCGACAACATCCGGTTCGGCAGACCTGAGGCCACCGACACGGAGGTGCGCGCGGCCGCCACGGCGGTCGGTGTGGACCGGTTCGTCGAATCGTTGCCCGACGGCTACGACACCGACGTCGCCAAGCGTGGCGGCAGGCTGTCGGCTGGGCAGCGGCAACTGGTGGCCTTCGCCAGGGCGTTCCTCGCCGACCCCGCGGTGCTCATCCTCGACGAGGCCACCTCGTCGCTGGACATCCCGAGCGAGCGGATGGTGCAGCGCGCGCTCGAAACCGTGCTGGCCGACAGGACCGCGCTGGTGATTGCGCACCGGCTGTCCACGGTCGAGGTCGCCGACCGGGTGCTGGTGCTCGAGCACGGCCGCATCGTCGAGGACGGTGCGCCCGGCGACCTCATCGCGCGTGACGACGGGCGGTATGCCGCGCTGCACCGGGCATGGGTGGAGTCGCTGGCATAGCGGTGGCCTCATCGTCGTCGCTGAAGGCCTCCTCAGCGACACGCAGCCAGTCCTGGTCATCGGGTGTGGTCATGACAGCGATGGTGTCCGCTCGTCACAGGGCGGTCACGAGTAGTGCACTACCTGAATGTGTTATGGCAGCAGTCGCGACCGGCGTGCCTTGGACACGGCCTCGTGGCGGGTGCGGGCGCCGAGTTTGGCGGTCGCACTGCGCAGATAACTCTTGACCGTCTCTGGTTTCAGCGAAAGTCGTTGCGCTACTTCGGCATTAGTGCAACCAAGCGCCACCTGGGCGAGCACGTCAAGTTCTCGGGGGGACAGCTCGATCTCCGGCGACGAACCACCCCGCGCCAGTCGATCGGCGAGCACGCGCAGCTGCGCACATAGCGCTGGCGGTGCCGACGGGTCCGCGGCCAGGCGGCGCAGCTGCGCGTGCACTTCGCGGACCTCCTCGGCGCGGGCTCCGGCGCCATTCGTCGCCGCGGTCTCCCGCATGCCCATCCGCCGGTCGACCTCGTCGCGGATCCTCAACTCCCCGCTCAGCCGTCGCGCCGCCCCGATCATCAGGTCTGCCGTGCGATCCCCGATGGGGGCGGCCGCCCGGTACGCGCCGTACAGCACCGCACGGGCATGACCCTCTACCACCACCGGAACGGCGAGGATCGACCTGATGCCCTCCTCGACCACCGGCGCGTCGTAGTCGTGCGTGATGGTGGCGGCGTTGCGGTAGTCAGCGACCGACATCGGCCGCCCCGCCACCATCGTCGCGCCGCCCAGCCCCGCGCTGGGCCGAACCGCCAGCCCGCGCATGCTGGCGGTTCGGGTACCGACGAACTCCGTGAGCAGCAGCGTCGCGCCGTGCACCTCGCCGCCGAACGTCACCGGCAGACCAGCTGCCGCGGCGACATGGCGCAGCTCGGCCCGCAACGCGTCGGCGTCGCGCGGCCGCAACAACGGCGAGTCGACTGACAACGGGTTTCCCCTCTTTCGGGGGTAGCGGGCGCACAGGTGTGACGTAGATCCTAGCTACATGGCCAGCAACACCGACCTGTATCGCAGCGCCCGCGATCAGCTCGTCGACCTCATCACTGATTACGAGAAGGCCCTCGAGACGTTTTCGTTCCCCACCCTGACCGGCACCTTCAACTGGGCCACGGATTGGTTCGACGTGATCGCCCGCGGCAACGACCGCACGGCGCTGTGGGTCGTCGAGGAGGACGGCGGCGAGCAGAAGATCACGTTCGCGGAAATGGCGGACAGCTCGGACCGGGTAGCGACGTGGCTGGCGGACATCGGCGTCGGCAAGGGCGACCGGGTCATCCTGATGCTGGGCAACCAAATCGAGCTGTGGGAGTCGATGCTCGCCGCGGCCAAGCTCGGCGCCGTGATCATGCCGACCACCGGCGCGCTGGGACCGGCCGATCTCGCCGACCGGATCGAACGTGGCGGTGCGCGATTCGTCATCGCCAATTCTGTCGATGCCGCCAAGTTCGACGGCGTGCCCGGCGACTACGCCCGCATCGCGGTTGGCGATTCAGTCGCCGGCTGGTACAGCTACTCGGCGGCGTACGCGTGTGCTTCGGCAGGGCCGTTCACGTCGTCCACCGCCGTCGACGATCCGATGCTGATCTACTTCACCTCCGGCACCACGAGCAAGCCGAAGCTGGTGGAGCACTCACAGGTCAGCTATCCGGTCGGGCACATGTCGACGATGGCGTGGATCGGCGTCCGGCCCGGCGATGTGCACCTGGCGATCAGTTCGCCGGGTTGGGCCAAGCATGCGTGGAGTTGCTTCTTCGCACCGTGGATCGCCGAGGCGACGATCTTCGTCTGCAACTACCGCCGTTTCGACGCCGCTGCCTTGCTCGGCCAGCTTCGTCGTGCGGGCGTCAACACCTTCTGCGCGCCACCCACGGTGTGGCGCATGCTCATCCAATCCGACCTCGGCGCCAAACCCGAAGGGCTGCGCGAAATCCTCGGCGCGGGTGAGCCGCTCAACCCCGACGTCATCGCCCAAGTGGAACGCGCGTGGGGACTGACCATCCGCGACGGATTCGGTCAGACCGAAACCACGCTGCAGGTCGGCAATACGCCGGGTCAACCGGTGAAGCCGGGCTCGATGGGACGGCCGATGCCCGGTGTACCCGTCGTGCTCGTCGACCCGCTGACCGGCCAGCCCGCCGATGAAGGCGAGATTTGCCTTGACTTACAAGGCAATCCGCTGAACCTGATGACCGGCTACCTCGGTGACCCGCATCGCAACGAGACAGCGATGGCCGGCGGCTACTACCACACCGGCGATGTCGCCAGCCGCGACGCGGACGGCTACATCACCTACATCGGCCGCACCGACGACGTGTTCAAGTGTTCGGACTACAAGGTCTCACCGTTCGAACTCGAGAGCGTGTTGATCGAGCATCCGGCGGTTGTCGAGGCGGCGGTCGTCCCGCAGCCCGACGACACCCGTCTTGCTGTGCCCAAGGCGTACGTGTCGCTGGCGCAGGGATGGGACGCCGACGAAGGCACCGCGAAGGCGATCATGGAGTACGCCCGCGATCACCTCGCGCCGTACCTGAAGGTGCGTCGAGTCGAGTTCTACGAGCTGCCGAAGACCATTTCGGGCAAAATCCGCCGGGTCGAGCTGCGCCGGCGCGAAGATGAAGCACACCGCCGCGGCACCCCGATCGCCACGGAGCACCGCTACGAGGACTTGGTGGATTGATCGATGAAGTCATACGACGCAGGACCGACCGACATCCCGATCCTCGAGGAGACGATCGGCGAGAACTTCGAACGGACCGTCGCTGCAAACCCGGGCGCTGAAGCGCTGGTCGACATCGCTGCGAACCGTCGCTGGACCTACGCCGAACTCGACGCCGAAATCAACCTCGTCGCGCGTGGCCTCATGGCACTCGGGATCAAAAAGGGTGATCGAGTTGGCATCTGGGCTCCGAACTGCGCCGAGTGGACGATCGTGCAGTACGCGACGGCCAAGATCGGCGCGATTCTGGTCAACGTCAACCCTGCCTACCGCACACACGAACTGGCGTACGTGCTGAACCAGTCGGGTGTTCGCACGCTGATCTCCGCGACGGCGTTCAAGACCTCGGACTATGTAGGCATGGTCGCCGAAGTGCGCCCGGGCTCTCCTGATCTGATGGACGTTCTGTTCCTCGGCACCGATGACTGGGTGCGCCTGAAGGAGGACGTGGTTGCCGAGGACGAGTTGCGAACCCGCATGGCCGCATTGGCCAACACCGATCCCATCAACATCCAATACACCTCGGGCACAACGGGTTTTCCGAAGGGCGCGACGCTGTCGCACCGCAACATCCTCAACAACGGGTACTTCGTCACCGAGCTCATAAACCTCGGTCCCGGCGACCGGCTGGCCATCCCGGTGCCCTTTTACCACTGCTTCGGCATGGTGATGGGCAATCTGGGCTGTACTACGCACGGGGCGACGATGGTGATTCCCGCACCGGGCTTCGATCCTGGCCTGACGCTGGCGGCCGTCGAAACCGAAAGGTGCACCGGTGTCTACGGCGTGCCGACGATGTTCATCGCGATGCTCGGGCACGCGGACTTCGCGGGCCGGGACCTGTCGTCGCTGCGCACCGGCATCATGGCGGGATCCGTCTGCCCGGTCGAGGTCATGAAGCGCTGCGTCAATGAGATGAACATGACCGAGGTTGCTATCGCCTACGGCATGACCGAGACGTCGCCGGTGTCCTGCCAGACGCTCATCGACGACGACCTCGAGCGCCGCACGGCATCGATCGGCAGGGCGCACCCGCATGTGGAGGTCAAGATCGTCGACCCGGAGACGGGAGGAATCGTCGAACGGGGCCAGCCGGGCGAGTTCTGCACGCGGGGGTACTCCGTGATGGTGGGCTACTGGAACGACGAGGACAAGACCCGCGAGGCGATCGACGCCGAGGGCTGGATGCACACCGGCGACCTCGCGGTCATGCGAGAAGACGGCTACTGCAACATCGTTGGGCGTATCAAGGACATGGTGATCCGGGGAGGCGAGAACGTTTATCCCCGGGAGGTGGAGGAGTTTCTCTACACGCATCCCGACATCGAAGATGCGCAAGTCATCGGTGTGCCCGACGACAGGTACGGCGAGGAAATCTGTGCGTGGCTCCGGATGAAGCCGGGTGCGGCCCCACTCGACGCCGACGCCGTACGGGCGTTCGCCACCGGCAAGATGGCCCACTACAAGATTCCCCGGTACATACATGTGGTCGACGAGTTCCCGATGACCATCACCGGCAAGGTGCGCAAGGTCGACATGCGCGCCGAAAGCGTCAAGCTTCTCGGCCTCCAAACGCCAGGGGCGTAGGCGTTCAGAACGGCCGCGGCTTCCAGCCTGAACGTTACGGCTGCCGATGTCGGCATCTGCTGCGAGGATTAATCGACCAATCGCGATAAGTTTCGTCGGGTGGACCGGTCAATATTGTGTCCACCCCGCTACAACGAGGATCGAGCCATGTTCGCCGCCGCCACGCCCGCAACCCTGGGCAGACGGGCGTGCGCGGTGCTCGCAGCATCGTCGGCGGTACTCCACGCGGTGATGCTGGGCCACGCGGCGAACCCGGCGATCGCCGTGCTCATGGTCGTGATGATTGTCGGGTGTCTGTACTGCGCGCGCGACCTATGGCTGCGCGGGACGCTGCGGACCTGGTGTGTCGTCGCACTGATGAATCTCGCGATGATCGCGCTGCATCTACCGGCGCCCGTCCATCACCACGTGGCGGCTGCGGCGACGGAGCAGCAGCAGTCGACCATCATGGCGCTGGCGACGGGTGTCTCGTTGGTCGAGGTCGGTCTCGCCGCCGCGGTGCTGTGGTTCCGCACCCGCCGTCACCCCACTTCGGCGCGGTACCACTCGACGAGGTCGCCGTAGCCGCAGGATTCGGCAAGGTCCAACTCGCCTTCGCGGTCAACCTCTTCGAGTTCGCGCATCCACTGACGCAGCAGTTGCGCCCCTTCGCGGCGCAGGGCGTCGTCGCGTTCGGCGTGTAACCGTCCCAGCCCTCGGATGTACCGGTCCGCCAGAGCGAGACGGTGGACCCCGGCAACCACGTCGATCGCCTCACCGGCCCACAGCCGAACGATCCGGCGGTACGCGGTGAGTTCATCTGCCGGTAGCCCCGCGCCCCTAAGGGCCGACCGTGCGCCGGCCAGCACGGTGAGCACGTTCTTGCGCCGCGCCTTGAGATTCTCGCGCGATTCGAGCAGCCCGTCCGACAGCGAGATGTGCGAGGGCGGCCCACCACTAGCTGATGGCTGCAGCCCCCGGCCCACGTCGACATCTGCCCATACCCCGAAACTCTCGAGCCAGAGCGCCAATTCACCGATGGCCACGTTGAGTTCGGCGCGATGGTGGTCAAGGTGCGCGCCGTACTCGCCGTGTCCATGGGCGCTCATGAGCCGCGACGCATCCGCGACCGCCGTCGTCAGGGCGCCATGTGCGGCGACCAAGATGACGACGTTCTCGCGGGGTGACGAGGTGGCAGCGCTCAAATCGACTCCGTGGGGTCGAGAATGGTCGGTCTGAGGCCAGCCTAATAAGTCCTCAGCGATAGACCAGTCCGCTGGGCCGGCGTGCCGGGACGTGGCCAACCCGGGAACCCATCCGACCAGCCCCGATAGCGATGTTGCGAATCGGGCGCGCGGTCCACGGCAGCGTGGCCGACCGGGTTGCGCAGAAAGCCCTGGGAAGTCGAGTAGTCGACTACTCTATTCGGCCGCCTTATGACGGCGCGAGTATTCGAACGCAGGCACTGCAAGCACCAACCAGGGCTAGGGGGACGTTATGAACATCATCAAGGACCACAAAAAATCGATCATCGCCGCACTCGGTGCGGCCGCCGCCGTGGCGATGCCTACAACGCTGTTCGCCGGCGCTGGAACCGCCCATGCAGGCGGCTCGGTCTGGAACCAAGCTGACTACTTGGGCACCACGGTGTTCGTAGGGTCGGACGGAACGACCTACGGCAACTGCACCTACACTGCTGTTCCGATGAAGGGCTTTGGTATCCCGCCCGCACCTGTGAACTTCTATCTGCCACAGGGCAAATCGGCACCGCTATGGTTCCCTGGCGTCAAATTGAACACGACATGGAATGTCACGGTGACCTGTGACCATGGCACGCCGATCAGCGCCACCACCGTCTACTAGCAAATCGCGCCGTTGGATGGCTCCGGCCGCGCCAGGGCCTGACACGTCCTTGTGCCTGCCTGATCTCGTTGCGGCAAACGGCTAAGCGATCACGGCACCGGCAGTCGCTACCCCGAGATGCCTTCGCCGCCCGGCCTAGGTGTCAGCGGCTTACACTGCGCAGCAGTCGGTTTCGCGGGGGCTGGCTGATCTTGAACCGGAGGGTCGGTGCCCCTAAGGCCGTCCTCGGCACGATCCTCGCCTGCGATCCGTGCGCGCAGCCGGGAGAGACGCGCAATCGTTACTGGGGTACTTGCGCGTTTGGGCGCGATCTTCTGGAGCAACCGGCCGGTGATGTCGATCTGTTTGCCGACCGAATCAAGCTCGTCGGCTGTGGGCCCAGCCAATTTCACGACTTCCTCGAAGCTGGCCTGGAGCCGGACAACCTCGTCGTCCCCAGCTTGACCGTCCTGTCCGAGCCGGTCCGATCTGAGCGCGCGCACCATGGCCGCGCCGGCCATGTCAACCGCCGTGAAGAATGCGCGGTCGATTGAGAAACGCTCGCGCGCGGTGGCCTCGCAGCGCTCAAGCAACGCATCGGCGTCCGGCACTTGCTCATCCAGAAGTGTCGCCAGTGACAACCAATTCAACGCCGGGTATGGATCGAGGCCCCAGCGCTGGAGTCTGAGCAAATGCGCCTGCCGGTAGTGTTCGGATGCCTGAGATAGCGCCTTCCTGGCCGTTTTGGAGTTCGGTTCCGTGACAGCGCGACGCTTGTACGCGCTTCCGAGCAAGTTGTGCCGCTCTGCTGTCTCAGCGACGGCGAGGAGTTGTTCGAGGCGTGCAACGGCGGAGTCGTGCAACTCGCGAGCTCGCTGTGGGTGATCGTCGGCGATTTCTTCGGCACGACGTGCCTCGTAGTTGGCGAGATGTTCGACGGCGCGCATGGTCGTCGTGGATGTGTCGCCCTCACCCGCGAGAGCGGTGACAAGGTATCGGCGGGCGATGTCGAACTGCTTGAGCCTGCCGTAGGCATAGCCGATCGCCATCTGTACATCGGTTTGATCGAGCCAATCGGTGGGGCAGTCCTTCACGAGCAGATCGAGGTTTTGCACCGCCGGGTTGGGCGATTTGCCAACGGCCCTGGCGTCTTCCGCCGTGCGGCCGATGGCATTCACCGCCTCGATGAACTCCGCAACATCGACGGGACCCAGCCCCGCTGCCGCCGTGCCGGTACCGCTGGGATCGAGCCGATAGTCCGGG